>JAEESA010000201.1 GCA_016286115.1 Lachnospiraceae bacterium | reverse complement strand
GGCTGTCCCGGCGGATGCTTTCCCTCTGCATAATGATGAACGCGATCCCGATCACAACCGATACCAGCAGCACGATCTCACTGACCAGGATGATGTATACCATCCTCTTCTTGCGCCGGAAGATCAGCGGGAAGGCGATGATGACCGCCACGCCGATGCATCCTGCCAGAATATAGAGAGTCCGGTTTTCATCGGAGATCGTGATCCGCTGCATGAACGTCAGATTCATGCCGTTATAAAGATCCATGACATTGACCGGCGTCAAAAACCGGTCATCCGGATCGGAATTATCATAGCGCGTATAGATCAGTCCGTCTTCATACATCGCTTCCGCGAAGAACCGTCCCGCTTCCACCGAACGGGTCTTGATCTTCCGCGGATCAAAGAACACTTCCTGCGGCTGTCCCTGGGCATTTTCGCCGGAACCCGCATTGCTTGAAACATTAAAGAAGGTCGAGCTCAGTTTGTTAAAGGAAATATTCACGCCGCCGGAATCATCCTGCTGCTGTTGTACCTCCACAAGCGGATTGAGCTGCGTGTATTCCACCTGATACGTGGCTGCGACCTGCCCGTCCGGGCTTAACGCCGTAATGAAGGATGTCGTTCCGGAAACCGTAAAGCTGGACAGCTTCTGTCCGTCCTCCAATACAAAATGATCGGATGCTCTCATGGGCTGGAACTCCTGATCCAGACCGAAGATACGGTAGGCCAGAACCTTCTCCCTGTCCTTTTCCACCTGTTTTCCGGCAAGAACATAGAGTTCATCCGTGGCCTTCGCGATCTTGTAGATACTGTAGCCCTTCATATCCGGATCGCTCCAGGCCGTCAGCATCTTCCGCACGGGAACGACAAGATTCCCCTTCGCGTCGGAGGTGGTATCGCCCGCTTTCACAAAACGGTAGATGATGCCGCCCTGATCTGCATTATCACTAATGTAATAAAAATCCTTGTCCTCCGCCCAGGAATTGAAGGTCGTGTATCCCCGGTCGGTATCCGGCAGCGAAGCTCTGTAGAAATAAGATCCCATGCACAGCGCAAACCAGATGACAGCAATGATGGCAATGATTCCTCGTCTCATGAATTCTCCTTCAGCCGCTATTGCAAGAGCGACTCCGTTCCAATGGTTTCAAAGTTCCGAATAAACATCCGCAGCCACGGTACATTTCCGAAGATCGCCTGGGAAATGATCGACACCAGTACAAAGATCACCAGAATAATACAGATAACGAGGAGGATCCGGAAAAGATTATCCTTATTGCGAATGAACCAGGCTTTGATCCTGGATTTGATGGGTATTTTTTTCTTCGGCGCGGACGCGATCTGCACGTCCTTATAGAGCTCCGTAAACCGCCGATAACTCTTTCTCCGAAGCTTTTTATCGAGAAGAAGATAACTCGTGGCCTTCTGTTTCGCTTTGGGTTCCAAAAGCTCCAGAAGGATGCGCGCACAGGCGTTCACGCAGTCTTCCTCCGTGATGGTTTCATCCAGATATTTCAGATCAATGGCATAACCCAGATAAACGCTGTTGTCTTTTGAAAGATTAAGCTGCCTCTGCATCAGGATAAGATACAGGATCGGCCAGGGAAGCTGTCCCGCCATCGACGCGATGATGGTGTTGGTACACACATCCTCGCAGGACTGAATGGGCATAGCATCCCCCCTGTAGAAATCCATCAAAGGTCTTTCATGGACATAAGGAAAGACTATGATATGATTTCCGTCGTGGGCGAAGCACTCTACCAGGGTATCCTCGGCCTTATGCTCCGTGTTCTCATATATTTCCAGAAACCTGCGGACGACATCGTGATCCTTGACCACGATCACGGTGAACATGGACTTGTTCGTATCCGTCATATTCTGACAGATACGGATCTCGTTCACCTCATTTTTCGCCACAAGCCGGACACTTTTCAGTTGCAGCTTGGCTGATTGATAGATCAATGGTTAGCCCTCTTCGTCAAAACCTTTTTTCTTAACGATCGCATAAGCGTAGGTGCAGATCACCGGCATATCCGTACAGAAGATACGGACCTCGTATACGCCTTCCTTGGAGGGCGCCGTGTAAATGCCGTCCGCCGTGATCTCGCCGCTGTTGGATTCGGTCAGCTCGTAGGTTATGCTGCACGGATCCATGTTGTTATAACGTACGCCGAAGAAATGGCTTTCCTTTGTACCCATTGTGATCGTGGGTGTTTCGGCAGCGATGCTCTTTCCGCTGTAATCGTCTTCGATCCCGAGGTCGTTTCCTGCCGGGAACTTGATCGCCACCCAGGGGAACGTCAGCACCAGGAAATCCACGTTCTGCAGCGGCCTGACCGCCACGATAAAGCTGCCTTTATCATTCAGCACACGAACTGCCGTCTCGACTTCCACAACGCTTCTCTGGTTCTCCGCGAACAACGCCGGGTTGCCGTAGATCGTGCTCTTTGCGCTGGCCTCTCCAAGGGCCTCATCGTCACGGATATGTTCGTAGCCGACTTCCACATACACATTCCCTCTGCCGAGCCCGTGCATGATCTCACCGGAGTAACAGACATCGCCTTTTCTCGCGTTCTCGGAAAGCGGGATCTCCAGCACGCCGGTCTCCACTTCCGGCGCATCCCCGGAACGAAGATTGATGGGTTTCGCGTTTTGCTCTGCGGGAGCCGCCGCGACAACGGTTCGGATGTCCGCCTCTTTCTGGAAATATTCCATGTAATCACAGCGGAGCATTTCCTGCGCGGGCGCCGCGATATAGTGCTTCACGTTCGAGTCGTTCACCTGCTCGATGATGTATGCGCTGTCGGTACGGACCAGGATCAGATCCGCCAGACGGATAAAATCACTCTGCGCGCCGACGCTCTTCATTTCCAGATTCATTCTGCCGATCTCGCGGTTTACGAGTTCTCTCGGCTTTACGTCGGAAAGCTGGATCTTCATCGACAGGTTCGAAGGAACCGCGATGTTCTTATCGTTTTCAAACGCCTGCACCGAACCGCTCTTCAGAATGATGTTGGTTTCCAGAGCGGACACTTCCTGCGCCGTCATCCAGTATTCCTTTTCCAGGACCTCTCCTGAAGACAACCGGACATCATCGATCACAAGATCGATCTCATGCAGGCCGTTCGGATCGGAAAATGCCGGGATCTGCAGCACGCCGGTATAGGAAAGAGATACTTCCGCATCAGACAGTTTTTCGATGCGAAGAACCGCCTTTACATTTCTTCCCTTTGACGCAGCTGCGGGCATCACAAATTCCACGGAGAAGTTCTCATTACTCAGAAGAACCCCGCGGGTAAGAAACTCCGTTTCCATTTCAAAGGTTTCCGGAACATCCTCAGAATCCATAAGGAAGATCTGATAGTTTTCGGAGATGCGGTTATACTCGTATTCGCGGTCCGGATCGCTCCTGTTCACGGAATACACGGTATGAACCTCATCCTCCTTATATCGGAGACACAGGCTCACATTATTTGTCCTCAACGCGTCAAATCCGTCCACGGCAGACAATTTTTTAACGACAGAGGAATCGATCACAACCTCCCGGCCCATTCCGTCGATCGCCACCCCGCTCTCGATCAGTACCGAAAGGTCATCCAGGCTGAAGACACCCAGCCCGCAGATCACGCCGGACCCGTAGAGCAGGCTGTTGGCAAACCTTCTTTTATTATTGAAATAAGTCTGCTCGGCCTGGAAGTCCGCGCTGGTAAGCATTTTCCCGGCATAATACCGGTTCCTTTCAAACGGTGTTAATTGAGAATTGTTCATGAATCCGTCCCTTTCTCCTGTGCTCCTTTTTACTTATTACATTTTTATATACAACAAGCGACCCGATTAAAAATCCGGCCCCAATAAATTTCTCATTCTCTTTAAAGCTTTGTAATGTATGTTCTTCGTTTGATCATAAGTCAAGTTCATCATCTTCGAGATGCTTCTGAGCGTCTCGTTGTTATAATAATGAAGAACAATAAGCTCTTTCTCTTTTTGATCCAGAAGGTTCAGCGCATCGGCCAACTCTTCCAGAGTTTCATTTTGGAGTATTTCTTCTTCCGTTTCGGAGGCGTCCTGTATATCTTCCGGCACTTCCTCAGTCGTGTGTTTCGTTCGGTAGTAGTCGATCACCTCATTCCGGGCTATGGTGTAGATCCAGGTGGAAATGGAAGCCTTCTCACTTTCGTATTTTTCCCATTGCTTGAACACTTTGAAAAATACATTTGCCTGAAGGTCTTCCGCATCCTCCGGACTGCTCACCCGAAACTTTATGTATGCCAATACCTTGTCGCCGTACTTCTTGTACACCTCCTCCTGCGAAAGCGCAGGTTGTGTGCTCATTTCTATTCCTGGTCTCCCCGTTTTTTTGCCATTGCGGAAGGGTCGCCGGCTGCGTTCACATAGAACAGGTCTTCATCATCCAGCCTTTCTCCGCCGCCTGTTTCCACTTTGTAATACTTCTTTTCGGTTTCCGCGATGATCCGAGCAAGCTTTTCGTTCTGTTCGTACTTCTGGAAATCGAATAATGCCCTCAGTTTCCGTTCCATTTCTCCGCCACATCCTTTCTTTTTATAAGTTTTGAACAAGAATCATCGCGGATTGACGTGTTTTTCGTACACATTCCAAAGAATTATAGCACAAGATTTCCGATTTGTCGTTAAAAATTTATATTTTTTCATCCGCGACAACCATTTATACGACCCAGTAACAAAAGTGTGTCCAATTTGTGAAAAAAATCGGCAAATTCTGTATCACGCGACTATCACAGCGTTTCGTTCGTGGGCTCTTTCCTATTTTATACGAACAGATTTGGGGATGGGGTGGCTTGTCCGGAGGTGTTTTGTTCCGGAAAGTTTCTTTTTTGCGTCGTATGTCCGGTTTATTGCTCTTAGTCGTCTCTCTGCAGGCTTTATTGTTTCCGGTAATTTTATAGTTCACTAATTATATAGTTCATTATATCAATAACTCTTTATCTCATTAATACATTTGTTCACTTGTTCCATATTGTATTATTATATTAGTGTCCTAGTTAATTAGTTGCTTAGTGTACTAATAACATCATTGTTTAATGTATTAGTTTCATAATATATTGATTATTTAGTCCTTTAGTCTGTTAATGGGCTAATTTCTTAGTTGCTTAATGTATAAATGAATTAATTCATTATTGACATAATGAACTAACTTCATTAAACTGAGTATAAAAGAAGGAAAGCAAGGAGAGTGACCATGGCAGTAAAGATCGCATTGGTAAATAAGAAGGGCGGCGTGGGAAAGACCACCTCCGCCATCAACATCGCAGATGTTCTGATCCATAAAAAGAAAAAGGTCCTTTTGATCGACCTGGATCCGCAGCACAACGCGACGAAAACATACGGCGCGGTTTACGAGGGAGGGGCAACGGTCTATGACGTGCTGACAGGAGAAAGCGACCCGATGGAAGCGGTGCAGCATACCTCCTTCGGAGACATCATCGCAGGCGATGAGATCCTCTCCTCCGAAGAGACCATGTTCCAGAACAAGATCGGGCGGGAAAAGCTGCTGAAGAAGAACTTAAAGAGCGTGGATGAGTATTATGACTTTATCCTGATGGACACCCCGCCGAATACCGGCGTATATATGCTGAACGCCCTGACCGCGGCGGACGGCTGTATCATCCCGATCAACTGCGACGATTACGCCGTCTCCGGCCTGAGCCAGATTTTGGGCGTGATCCATGACGTGATCGACAATGTAAACGAAAACTTGCGGATCTACGGCGTCCTCCTCGTTGCGTATGATAAAAGGAACGCGCTGGACCGGAATATCAACGAGATCCTTCCGGAGCAGGGGAAGCAGAACGGCTTTCCGGTGTTCAAAACCCCCATCCGCACCTGTGTGGAGGTCAAAGCAGCGAAATCCGGAAAACGGTCGCTCATCGAGACCAGCCCGAAGTGCAACGCCGCGTTGGATTACCAGGCTGTCGTCAAACAAATGTTGAGGGGGATAAAGTGATATGGCAAAGAACAAATCATCGGTCCAGAGCCTGTTTCAGGAGGAATTCCCTGTCGTAAAGGAAAGCGCACCCGTCAAGAGCGCGCCGAAGAAAGCGGACCCGGTCCCCGAACCGGCGAAATCGCCGGCTCCTAAAAAAGCGAAACGTTCAAAACCGGCATCAGAAGAGAAGCCTGCCTCACGCGTGATCCCGAAAAGCACAGCCGCTGCGAAAGAAGCTGCAGCAGAGGCTGTAAGCGCGGA
>JAEESA010000200.1 GCA_016286115.1 Lachnospiraceae bacterium | reverse complement strand
TGGATTCCACCTCTTCATCAAAGAGTTCGATTCTAACCGCATAGCCATCTGAATCAGAAGGATAAATATCGATAACATCTCCCCTACCTCTGAATGTAGAACGGGCAAAACCAAGATCGTTTCTGGTGTACTGAAGATCGGATAATCTTCTGGTGATCTGCTCCTGAGAAATAAACTCACCTCTGGAAACATGAAGCATCATTTTAAGATAGGTTTCAGGCTCACCTAAACCATAGATGGCAGATACCGAACAGACCACAATCACATCCTTTCGCTCCATAAGAGCTTTGGTGGCAGAAAGTCTCATCTGATCGATATGATCATTAACCTGGGCATCCTTTTCAATATAGGTATCAGATGCGGCTACATAAGCCTCAGGCTGGTAGTAGTCATAGTAGGAAACAAAATACTCCACCGCATTCTCAGGGAAGAACTCCTTCATCTCCCCGTAAAGCTGCGCCGCGAGGGTCTTATTGTGGCTGATGATCAGCGTCGGCTTATTGAGCTGCTCGATCACATTCGCCATCGTAAAGGTCTTTCCGGAACCCGTAACCCCCAGTAAAGTCTGAAATTGATTGCCTTCTTTAAAACCCTCTACCAAAGCCTTAATAGCCTCCGGCTGGTCGCCGGTGGGCTTGTAGGGGGAGTGAAGTTTGAAGTCCATCTGTTCTCCTCTTTATTCAGGCAGGAAGGCATCAGCCGCCCTCTGCCCGTCGCGCGAGCGCGTTCTACATACGCAAAATCACCTTGCGCCGCCCCACGCATAATAAATGGTACACTGATTGACAGTGTACCATCATTTTTAACCATTTTCAATAGCTTCTTCGAACAAATGTTTGCGCGTTTTCCAGAATCTTTTTTCCCTCTATCAAGCGGCCTTTTTCACTAGCTGCTTTCATCTCTTCCTTGAATTCTCCCGTTAACCTGTTAACACTGAAAGAGTAGAGGAGAACGTGGAGGCGTTACGGAATATGCCTTCTGAATTTCATCGATAAATACATAATAGTTTTCTTCCCCAGCGCACTCTTCCCGTATATATGCCCCCAATTCTAAAGGATCACGAAATTTACTATTTTTATCATCATCCAATTCCAGAATTATTATCCTATTCTCTGGGACACTCTCTGAAAGCAGATATTCTCTATATATTTCTTTAAGAAAAAAGACTTTCCACATCTTCTCACACCAGTTATCACCTTTGGAAATCCATTATTTCTTGAATTAATCAATTGATTTAGGGAAGCGCTGATCAAATCAGTTTTTTCAGAAAGCTCCGCATGGATGCACCCGCAGATAGAAGGAGCTCTGACGAGTTCCTTTGAAGTTGAAAAAAGCCGCGTCACGCGCCATGGTCAGTTTTCTGCTTGCAAAGAAGCTTTTCTTGGTTTATTATATATGGATATAAATTATTAGCTCCTCTGAAGCAGCAGAGCACCATCCAGGAGGTTTGAATGAAAAAGCGAAAATCATTAAAGAAATCCCTGCTTACCAAGATCATCGTCTACGTGGCGATCATGATCGTTATCATCACGCAGATCACGATTTTCCTGGCATCCCAGAATATCCAGTCTCTGACAAACACGATCCTGGCCAGGGAATCCGCGACCTACGCCAGCGAGATCCAGGGCTGGTGGGACAACATCAAGGCGCGGGTACAGCAGACCGCCAATGTGCTCAAGAGCTCACCGGGGATGGACTATGAAGACATGCTTACGATGCTGCTCTCCATAACGGCGCTGGATCCCGATTCCCAGGACGTCTATGCCGCTTTTGGAGACGAGGGCGTGTTCCTGGACGGTTCGGGCTGGATTCCGGACGATACCTTCGTATTTACCGACCGCGCCTGGTATCAGGGAGCGCTTGGCAAGAACGGCGAGATTTATTCGTCGGAGCCCTATCTTGACGCGTCGACCGGAAAGACCTGCCTCGCCTGTTCCATTATGCTCTGGGACAACGTGGTATTGAGCAGCGATATCAATTTTGACAAGGTGAATGAGAAGGTACAGGCCTTTGATTCGATCTCGCCGGCAACGAAGTATTATATCATCAACAAAGAGACGAAGGATATCCTGATCAGCAGCGTCGCGGAATCTGTGGGGCAGACGCTTGCCGACACCACGGATCCGGTGGCGAAGAGCCTTTATGCAATCTTTGATTCCATGAATTTTGCCCCTTCCGCGGACGGAAGCAAGGTGAAGACAGTGGGCTCCACGATGTTCACGGCCACCGATATCGAGGGCACCTCCTGGGCCATCGTGAGCGCGGTGCCGTCCAATATTTTAAGCAGCAGCATCCTCAAGGTCATGTTGATCACCTTCGCAAGCGCAGCGGTTCTGCTGGTCCTGCTCTCGATCCTGATGTACGTCATCATCAGCCGGGCGATCAATCCGGTCACCACAGTAACCGAGCGGATCACGGACATCAGCAAGGGCGACTTTACCGTGCAGATCGTGCCGGAGGGAAATAACGAGATCACGACTCTGAGCGAGAGCCTGAACGGATATATTGAAAAGATGCGCGCCACTCTGAATTCGCTGTCCGATATCTCCGGCGCGATGAACAGCAGGGCGGGAGAGTGCTTCGACATTTCGCACACGATCTCTGACGCGAATCAGAATCAGGGCGAATCCATTGAAAAGCTGAACGATACCTTAAGCGGCATGACCAGCTCCATCGAGGATATCGCGAACGCCGCCACGGATCTGGCCACGACCTCGAGCCAGCTCGCGAAGAACGCGGAGGATGTGCGCGGACTTTGCGATGAAACGCTGGAGGCTTCCGGAAAGGGCAGAGAAGAGATGGAAGCCATGACGCGGAACGTGAATACCTTAAACGAGACGATCAACGAGCTTACCACGCTGATCCGGTCCACCGCGAAATCGGTGGAGGAGATCACCGGCATTACGGACACGATCAACGCGATCTCCGCGCAGACGAACCTGCTGTCCCTGAACGCTTCGATCGAAGCGGCCAGAGCGGGAGAGATGGGAAGAGGCTTCGCGGTTGTGGCCTCCGAGGTGGGCGTGCTCGCGAACCAGTCCTCCGAGGCGACGGAGACGATCCGGCGGCTGATCGACGAGATCACCAAGAACATCGACGATATCAACAAAAAGGCGGATATCTGCGTTACGGATATGGAAGCCTGCATCAGCGGCGTCGAGGGCGCGAACGAGTCGTTCCAGATCATTTATGACGACGTGGCCAAGGCGACGGACGGCATTATCGAGATGACCTCCGGGATCGAGCGGATCAACGACGTGGCCTCGAACAACGCGGCGACCACCGAGGAGCAGGCCTCGAACATCAACGAGGTCCTGGGCTTAAGCGACCAGATCGTTTCCGAGAGCAACAAGCTCCGTCAGGAAACCGAAAACATTACGAACATCTCCGAGAACCTGAACCAGTATTCCGACGAGATCAACACGGATCTTTCGCAATACACTTTATAATAAGAGGAAATGCTTGTCACGGCATAATGTATCTTCTCTTCGCAAAGCAATTATTTAGGGAAACACTGATTTAATCGCGCATTTCCGCAGACTGTACCAACAACATCTGCTATAATAGTGACTGCTCAACAAGGAGCCATTTGAATACAATTTCCTGCTAGCGCGGGGTCCGGCAGGTTTTTCTGCCGTCTGTACATTGACAAGATCGAAATCATAATAAAGCGCAATAAAATTCTCGCCAGATGATCCACATTCATCGCTATGATAGACAGCGCGACGGAACTGCGAGTGGTTGTATCCAGTTTTGTGCGGATCAAACCAAGACCATAGCAGCGCTTGGCCAGACTAAAACCGCGTTCTACTTCGATACGATCCGTATTATCTGCGTATGCTCGCTTTTTCTCAACAAGTGTTTGCTGCTTTGGTCTCCCAAGCGCTGGTCCGGATATCCTGATATCGTGAGCTTTGCAGAAAGCGATATTTTTTCGGTTTCGGTAGATCTGGTCTACCAACACCCGCTCCGGATAACGGCCTGTCCGATCGTGGTATCTTTCTATAGCACCGATCAAGACATCTGCTTCGTTATATGCATTAAAGGATGTTTTTTCGAGCCTTGCGAATCCTTGTTCATCGAGGCTCATATCAAGCTTTGTGCCGAATTCCGTTGGAGCCTTTGCCTTGCCACGGACAATGGGACGAATGTAAGGCTGACTGATACTGACGATCCGATCCTTTACACTATGTGTCCGGTTTTCATACATGTACTTTTGCTGTTCAAACAGCTCCCGGATAACATTCAGACGATCCATTTGTTTCTGGCTCAGAACTACATCATCCTCTGCCATGAACGCGGCAATATAGCCAAGATCACGGTTGATGTATTGAAGCTGGCTCTTGATCGCTTTTCGGATCTTCTTGGCAGTTCGTTTTTTACATTTGGCAAAGTTCAGGAAATCTTTTCTTGCATTTTGCCGATACATCCGCGGCGTGTAATAGTTGAATTCATAGCAGATTGCATCGATGATGTTTTCCAGATTTTCTCGTGCTTCGTTGAGAAGGTTTGTATCCTGTGGGAACGAAATCTGTTGCGGAGCACAGGTGGCATCCAATATCAGCGTGCCTTTATTCTCGGATCCATGGTCATCTACGTCATCCGATCCTCCCGGGCCACCTTCTGGCGGGTCATCTTCCGGTGTGTTGTATGCAGCGATCATTTCATTGATCTCGTTCAGGATATCCTCTGTGAGACGCTTACGAAATTCTACCAGGAGCGATGGAACATATGGAATCTTATCTTGATATCCCGGCAAGCCGATGAAATACTGATAATACGGATTTTCCCGGATCTGCTCTACAAGTTCCCGATCTGAATAGTCGTATTGCTTTTGAATGATCAGGGATCCAAGCGCCGCCTGCAATGGCTTTGCGGGCATACCAGTTGTACTTGAAAACAGTTTGGCATATTGTTCTTCGATCTCTTTCCAGGGAATCGTTTCCGCTTTCTTTACCCAACGGTTTTCCGGGTTCATTTTCAGTCCCATGGGCTGATTGAAATCGGAGAGAGTGAATTGGTGATTTCGATCAAATTTATACATTGGTACCTCCGAGGTGCAAGCTTTTTTCGTAGAAATCAATGTTTTTCCTGCACTTCTATTGTACCAGATTTGGCTTGAAGCATCAGTATTTTCAAGGAATTTTAGCATTTTCTAAGTATTAAAAGCAGACACTATGTAGATCTCCCGGATAAGAAAGAGTACCTTTGTTTCGGGCAGCTCCAGGATCTCTTCCTTGGACATGGAGGAAATATCATGCACAAAGAAGGCGATCGCAAAATATCTGCGGCAGTGCATCAGGCAGCCTGTGGTGATGATCCTGCCGTTGCTTTCTTTTTCCATGACCTGATATGAAATATAGGCATCACAGGTAAGGTATCCAAGAAACTCCGCGAGCAGCACCTGTAAATGCTCCGTGCTTCTTGTCGGCTCATAATAGAAGACCACAAGCGGAGGAGTGCCGAGGAGTTCGCTTGTGAGATGCACCCACATATAACTCTTGGTACCGGCGGATCGCCCGTCTTTGTTCACCAGGATATAGGTTTCATCACTCTGGACGTAATGCGATTGTATCAGAAGATCCAGCATATAATCCCGGATATGGGGCATGATCCGAAGGACGATCTTGTTAGTCCAGTTGATCAGATCCTGCCTGGACACATCGAGCCCCATCATCTGGTAATCCAGCGCCTGCCTGTATGATGGGAGACTTAAGTGAAACTTCCGGCACAGGAATTCAGATGTGAATGATGAAGAAAGATAACTCTTGTCGAGGATCGGGTTTTGATAGGGGATGGTCGTCAGTACGTGTTCCAGCCCCGAC
Organism: Lachnospiraceae bacterium; assembly: GCA_016286115.1. Classification (GTDB taxonomy): domain Bacteria; phylum Bacillota; class Clostridia; order Lachnospirales; family Lachnospiraceae; genus RUG12461. The sequence goes on along the minus strand of JAEESA010000200.1, from coordinate 472 downwards.
GATATGACAGGTGTGCGGATTTTCCTGACAAACAGAGGACATTCAATCTTTTCTATGGCATAGTGCTCATGCCAGTTCGCAATCCGCCAGTTGCCCTCGCCATACTTTTTATTCAGGAGATCCACATCCAGTTTGTATTCGATAAGAGAAGGAAGCTTCTCCAGAGAGGCCTTCAGCTTCATTTCCCGGTGCTTTCCACTTTTTGATTCGCCGTTTCCGGAGGATCTGCTGCCGGTATTCTTTCCACTTTTTTCTTTCTTGTCCTTGTATTCCTCAAGGCTTGTGATCTTACTCTTATTTGTTCCGTCTGAACCATCATCTTCGGTCTGGCTCTCGTCCTCGAATTCTTTTGCAGGATTGGCCGCTTCCTGCACCATATCAAGCATCTTTTCAGTATTTCTTCCGAAGATGGCTCTTGTTTTGAGTTCATTCTGCTCGGAGAGCTTCTGGATGATCTTCTTGCATTCATCCA
>JAEESA010000011.1 GCA_016286115.1 Lachnospiraceae bacterium | reverse complement strand
CCCTGTCACCAGTTTGTCGGGGAAGAGAAATTCTGCCTCGGTAACGTCACCGACGGCATCACCAACACCGACCTGGTCGATAAGTTCAAACTGTGCAACGTTTACGCCAAGCCGGAATGTGTCGACTGCTTCGCCAAGTTCTTCTGCTCGGGCGGCTGCGCGGCGAACGCCTATCATTCGCACGGAGACATCAACCAGCCGTACGAGATCGGTTGCGACCTCCAAAGAAAAAGAGTGGAATGCGCCCTTATGATAAAAGCTGCGGAAGATAGTGAAGAAGAATAGTAGGTAATGCAGGGATTCCGGATTATTACCAATTTATAATTCCCTCTTGATATTTTTTATAGATATGGTTATAATAGAGTAACTGAACACGGAAACACGACTGAAAGGAGCATGAAAAGTGGCTTTTGATATAGGAATCGATCGGGGAACAGCCAGTATTTTGGTATATTTGAAGGGCAAAGGCGTTGTACTCAAAGAGCCCAGCGTCGTTGCGTTTGACCGGGACACGAACCGGATTAAGGCGATCGGAGAAGAAGCTCGCCAGATGATCGGACGTACGCCGGGGAACATTACCGCTGTCCGTCCGCTGCGTCAGGGGGTCATCTCGGACTACTCCGTGACGGAAAAGATGCTGAAGTACTTTATCCAGAAATCCGTCGGCAAGCAGCGTTTCCGCAAGCCGACCATAAGCATCTGCGTACCGAGTCAGGTAACCGAAGTTGAGAGAAAGGCCGTTGAGGATGCAGCTTTCCAGGCTGGTGCTCGTGATGTCAAGATCATCGAGGAGCCAATCGCGGCAGCTATCGGTGCCGGAATTGATATCTCGAAACCCTGCGGAAACATGATCGTCGATATCGGTGGTGGTACCGCGGATATTGCCGTGATCTCGCTTGGCGGGTCCGTGGTCAGCACATCGATCAAGATCGCCGGCGATGACTTTGACGAAGCGATCGTGCGTTACATGAGAAAGAAGCATAATCTTCTGATCGGTGAACGGACCGCTGAAGATATCAAGATCAAGATCGGGACCTGTTTCCCGCTTCCCGAAGCGGAAATGATGGACGTTCGTGGGCGGAACCTTGTGACCGGTCTGCCGAAGACGGTCGCTGTCAGCTCCGAGGAGACGGAGGAAGCGTTAAGAGAGCCCACACTGCAGATCGTGGAAGCCGTGCATTCCGTGCTGGAGAAAACCCCGCCGGAGCTTGCGGCCGACGTAGCGGACCGCGGGATCGTCCTGACAGGAGGCGGCGCGCTGCTGCGCGGACTCGAAGAGCTTTTGGAAGAGAAGACCGGGATCAACACCATGACGGCTGAGGAGCCCATGACCTGTGTGGCCATCGGTACCGGGAAGTTTGTGGAATTCCTTTCCGGCCGGCATGATGAAGAGCAGTAGTCCAAGAGTTGACGTAATTAAAATAATTAATATGAGAGAAACCAAGAAAGCCATCCGCAGCCCGCGGGTGGCTTTTCCTTTTTCGATGACCCGCGTAAGGAAAAATTTCTGCTGAATTTGCATTTTTTCAGACAATAGTATAAAGTTTAATATAAGGATGACTGCTCAGAATAAAATTCTGAGCAGTTACTATAAAGTTTTAAGCAGAGCCTCCGATAAATAAGTTAAAGGATTTTTGTGTCTTTAACCATGGAGGGTGATCAAATAAAGGAGAGACGATATGGTTAAAGGACTTTATACTGCTTATACCGGCATGATCATCGAGCAGAAAAAGATGGACCGTCTGACCAACAACCTTGCGAATGCGGATACGAACGGATTCAAAAAGGAGGGACTGACCGCCACTTCATTTGCCGATCAGCTGGCTTATCGTATCAAGGACACCTCGTCCGCATTGATCCCCAGAGGAATCGGAGACATCACCTTCGGCGCGAAGGTAGGAGAGACCTATATCGACTGGTCCATCGGCAGCTTTGACGTGACGGACAATATGCATGACTTCGCGATCGAGGGAAACGGGTTCTTCAGGATCAGCTACACGGACAAGCAGGGGCAGACCTCGGTGAAATATACGCGGGACGGCGCCTTTGCCGTGGACAGGGACGGCGTGTTCAGGACAAAGGACGGGGACTACGTTCTGAACCAGGCGGGCGGACGGATCACGATCGATCCGAACCAGCCATTTTCCATCGACGGACAGCGGAACATCATCCAGAACGGACAGATCGTGGGGAATATCGGCGTAGTGGATATCGCGGATTATAATTTCCTGCAGGAGTTCGGTGAGAACATGTACGACCTGGTGGAAGGCGGCCAGGAGGTGGCCACGGACACCGCGGTGATCCAGGGCGCGCTGGAGAAATCCAACATGAACGTGGTGGATGAGATGGTCGAGATGATCACGGTTTCGAGGGCGTATGAAGCGAACCAGAAGGTGATCCAGGCCGTAGACGGTACGATTGAAAAAGCAGTGACCCAGGTAGGAAAGGTCGGGTAATACTGATCGGTGATTAGGAAAGGAGGATCCGGAATATGATGCGGTCTTTATGGTCTGCAGCTTCGGGAATGCGGGCACAGCAGACAAACGTGGATACGATATCCAACAACCTTGCGAATGTAAATACCAACGGTTTTAAGAGCAATAAGGCGGAGTTCAAGACCCTGCTCTATCAGACAGTGCAGGAACGGACGACCAGTATGAACGGGGAAACGAAGCCGATCCCGGCGCAGGTGGGTCTCGGAACGAGACTGGCCAGCACCACGAAGAACTTTACCCAGGGGTCGCTCCTCGCGACAGAGAGTTATTCCGATTTTGCGATCGAGGGCGAAGGCTTTTTCCAGGTCCGGAATGCGAACGGCAATATCGAATATACGAGAAGCGGTAATTTCTTATGGACGACTTCCCCGCAGAACGGCAGGGTGGAGCTGACCACGCAGGAAGGCTATCCCGTGCTGGATCGGAACGGAAACACGATCATGCTGCCGGCAGATATCACCGGGGAATCGGCAACGATCAACCGTCATGACGGCACGGTCGGTTACAGAGACGCGACCGGAAACTTTATATCCCTGAACCAGCAGATCGGCTTGTATCAGTTCCGTAATCCTTCGGGCCTTGAAGCGGTGTCCAATAACCTCTATCAGGTGACGGATGCGTCCGGGCCGGCGATGAATGAATACACTAATAACAACCTCACGAGAAGCAAGGTCGTGCAGGGCTACCTCGAAGGCTCCAATGTCAGCGTTGCGGACGAGATGGTGGAGCTGATCGTGGCACAGAGAGCGTATGAGATGAACTCGAAGGCCATTCAGGTGACCGACGAGATGCTGGGTCAGGCGAACCAGCTGCGGAGGTAATAGGCGATGGGAATCTCTTCGATCAATGATTTTAGCGCGAATGCTGCGGGCGCTGCGGAGGCTGCTTCCAATTACCAGAAAACGCAGCTTGAGGACCGGCTTTCGGCGGGGTATCAGAACGCGACTGCGGAAGAGCTGATGGATGCCTGCAAGAGCTTTGAGAGTTATTTTGTCGAGCAGATATTAAAGGAAGTGGACAAGTCTACGCCGCTTTTCGGATCGAACCTTGAGGATACCTATGCGACAAAGATGACGGACCTTTATAAGGACCAGATGATCCAGACCATGGCGTCAAAGGTTGCGGATCAGACAGGCAATACGCTGGCTATGCAGCTTTACAAGCAGATGAAGAGAAACTACGGGATCACGGACGAGGCGGATGAGGCGAAGGCGGCTGCGCTGCAGGAAACGCAGAACGTATCGCAGGCCGGGACTTCGGAGGGAACGCAGAGCGTGCCTCCGGTGGAAGCGGAAGAAGAGCAGGCCGTGGCGGGCGTGAGCCTTAGGGGTACGGAAACGGAGAATGATGCGGACGAATCCCACTTTGCGGGGATCAGTCTGGCGGATGAAGCGTAAATGGAGACGATCCGGGGCACAATAGACCATATCATTTATAAAAATGAAAAAAACGGGTTTACGGTGATGCAGCTCGTGGAGAACGAGACCATATGCGTAGGAAACCTTGCAATGACAGAAGCCGGTGAGACAGTGGAGCTCACCGGCGAATTTACGTTTCACGCTACTTACGGGCACCAGTTCAAGGTGGAAAGCTTTCAGACCGTTGAACCGGAAGCCGGCGTGGACATTGAGCGTTATCTTGCATCCGGAGCCATCAAGGGGATCGGCGCGGCGCTTGCGAAAAAGATCGTGGACCGGTTCGGCACGGACACGTTTCGCGTGATGGAAGAGGAGCCGGAGAGGCTTTCGGAGATCAAGGGCATCTCGGACCGGATGGCGATGGAGATCTCGGACCAGATCAACCGGAAACGGGATTACCGCAGAGCGATCCTGTTCATGCAAAGATTCGGGATCTCGCTTTCTCTGGCAACAAAGATCTACACGTACTATGGGGAAGAGATCTATGAGATCCTGGACACGAACCCCTATCGCCTGGCGGAGGACATCGCGGGGGTCGGGTTCCTGACTGCGGATGAGATCGCCGTGAAGGCGGGGATCCGGCGGAATTCGGAGTTTCGCATACGCTGCGGGATCCGGCACATCCTTTTGCAGGCTGCGCAGGAGGGACACACCTGTCTTCCGAGAGAGCTTGCCGTGGAGCGGAGCGTGGAACTGCTCGGAACGGATCAGACCGGCGTGGAGAAGGGGATCATGGACCTCGTTCTCGAAAGAAAGCTGATCCTGCATGAGAATGAAGGGAAGGAGATGGTCTGGCTTTCCCGGTATTATTATATGGAGCTTCGTACGGCGGCTCTGCTGAAAAAACTGGATCTGGCGATTGAAGAAACGGATGAAGACATTGCGCTGGATCTTTCCATCATCGAGCGGGAGCTGACGATGGAGCTGGAAGAAAGCCAGCGGGAAGCGGTGAAGAACGCGGTGCGCCACGGCGTCTTTATCCTTACCGGCGGACCGGGGACCGGGAAAACGACGACGATCAACGCGATCATCCGCCTGTTTGAACGGCAGCATAAGACCATATTTCTGGCGGCGCCTACCGGGCGGGCGGCGAAGCGGATGACAGAAATGACCGGGACCGAGGCGCGGACGATCCATCGGATGCTGGAGGTGAACGGCGGTGCGGAGGAAGGAACGGTCGGCATGTTTGAACGGAACGAAAGCCGGCCGCTGGAAGCAGACGTGATCATTGTGGATGAAATGTCCATGGTGGATATCTCGCTGATGTCAGCGCTTCTTAAGGCGGTGCCGATCGGAGCGAGACTGATCCTTTCCGGAGACGCGAACCAGCTTCCGAGCGTGGGCCCGGGGTCGGTCTTAAAGGATCTGATCAAAAGCAACGCATTTGTGATGACGAGGCTGAAAACCATCTTCCGCCAGGCGGAGGGCAGTGATATCGTGCAAAACGCACACGCCATCAATGAAGGAAAGGATGTGGATCTCGAGAAAAAAAGCAAGGACTTCTTCTTCCTGAAACGATACGAAGTGGATGACATTATCCGGCTGACCGTCCGTCTGGTGCGCGATGAGCTCCCGGGCTTTGTCGGGGCTTCGAGCATGGACATCCAGGTGCTGACCCCGACCAGAAAGGGGCTGCTCGCCGTGGGGCGGTTGAATACGATCCTGCAGAGTAACCTGAACCCGGCCGATGCAAAGAAAAATGAGATCAAACAGGGGGAGCGCCTGTTCCGCGAAGGGGACAAGGTCATGCAGAACCGGAATAACTACAAAAGAGACTGGGAAATAAAATCGAAATATAACTATACGATAGAAGCCGGCTCCGGGATCTTCAACGGAGACCTTGGCGTGATCCGCAGGATCGACCTTTACAACAGGACCGTGACCGTGGAATTTGATGAGGAAAGGATCTCGACGTATGAGGAAAAGGAACTGGAAGAGCTCGAACTCGCCTATGCGCTGACCATTCATAAGAGCCAGGGATCGGAATATCCGGCGGTCGTGATCCCGCTGATCAAGGGGTCGAGGCTGCTGATGAACAGAAATCTTTTGTATACGGCGGTGACGCGGGCGAGGAAATGCGTCTGCTTGATGGGAGATGAGAAGGTCTTTCATGAAATGAAGGACAATACGTTGGAGCAGGAACGATTTAGCGGTCTTTTGTCGAGACTGCTGGAGATGGAAAACTGAAAAGAAAAAACAGGGATCGCATTACGCGATCCCTGCTTTTTTTCGTTCTTCTTTATCGGCGTACATTCTTTCGTCGGCGACTTTCATCCAGCCGGCGAAGTTCCCCATGTGAGCTTCGTATTTTGCGTACCCGACCGAGGAAAGGATCTTGTACGGCTTTCCGGAGGTCTCGTTTTCTTCGTCCATGAGCCGCCGGACTTCATCGATGATGCGGTTCCGTTCGGCCTCTGCGCTCGTGATGATCACGAATTCGTCACCGCCGTAGCGGGCGATGAAGTTGCGGTGCATCTGGCTGCTCTTACAGGAGGCCCGGAGAATGTCGGCTACCTTGATCAGCGCTTTGTCGCCTTCGACATGGCCGTAGATGTCGTTGATCGGCTTGAACTTGTCCAAGTCAAAGAGGATCAGCCAAAGGTCGCCGTTGATCTCCTTGTCCTTTATGGAACGGATCGCGTAATTGTTTAGCTCGTTTCGGTTGTTCAGGTGCGTCAGCGGATCGTTCGATATCTTCCCGGACTGGGCGGAAACAAAGGTGATCAGCACTCCGACCACGCAGGCAAAACACCAGATCGGCATGTCCATGTAGATGAACTGGAAGATCCCAGCGCCGAGTGGGATGACCGGGTAGATCGCGCATAAATAGAGCATCCGCTTGTCATTGGGGTTTTCAACCTCCACACTGTTCACCAGTGCCTTGACCGAGGAGCCGATCGGATACGCGTAAGCCACGATGAACAGAAGGATCAAAAACGGGCCGCTCTCGATCTGGCTGTATTGAACCGTTTTGTTTGCCGTAACATTGATGAACAGCTTTGTTTCAGAGGTGGTCAGCGCCACGGCCAGGATGAAGAACACCGGGATGCAAAGGAGCAGCCGACGTTTCTTTGTGTTGAACATCTCACTCTTCTGCAGCGATTCCGAATATAAAAACCAGAGGATCGATGCGGCCATGATGCTGGCGGTCCAGCAGAAAAACACGATGTGGATCAGCGGCTCCATATATGCGAAAACAGGAGTCTTGTCCAGAAGAACATAGAAAATGCTGAAAATGATCCCGATAGAAAGGGCAATGATATTATAGGCAAAGAGCATGCGGCTCTCCTGCTTGTCGGTTCCACGGATAATGGAAATAACAAACAGAAAAAGCATAACAACGCACATCAGATTTGCCATTGCAAAATATCCGATGCTGGTGGACATAACACTCCTCTCTACGGGTAACAGTTCCTGTCGGAAACGGTAATCAAAATGCTTCCATAATGATTATACCATATCTCGACCGTTTGTCCACCACCCGGAAGCACCGCAGGGAAGGATGAGCCCGTTTGAGCTTACGGGAAGCCCGATTTCCGTGGAAACAACGGTTCCGCCGCGTTTTTTCAGGAGATTGCTGAGCATATAGGTCAGGACCGAGGGGGCGAGACCGGTGGTGTAGGAATTGAGAAGGAAAAATAAAGGGTCGTCGGATAAAAGCTGCACGGTGTCCTGAAGAAGCGCGTAAAGGCAGTCGGTCAGTTTCCAGATCTCCCCTTTCGGCCCTCTCCCGTAAGACGGAGGATCCAGAAGAATGCCGTCGTACGTGTTCCCGCGGCGGATCTCCCGCGCCACGAAGCGGCTGCAGTCGTCCACGAGCCAGCGGATGGGGCGGTCTTTGAGGCCGCTGACCTCCGCGTTTTCCTTGGCCCAGGCCACCATGCCCTTTGCCGCGTCCACATGAGTGACCTTTGCGCCGGCGTATGCACAGGCGAGAGTGGCCCCGCCGGTGTAGGCGAAGAGGTTCAGAACGCGGATCTCCCGTCCGGCGTGCGAGATCAGGTCGATCATCCGGTCCCAGTTCACCGCCTGCTCCGGGAAAATGCCGGTGTGCTTGAAATGAAAGGGTTTGAGGCGAAAGGTGAGGTCGCGGTATGAGATCGACCATTCTTCGGGCAGATCGATGAACTCCCATTCCCCGCCGCCTTTGCTGCTGCGGTGATAGATGGCGTTGGGCGATCTCCATTCCCGTCCTTTCGGCGTTTTCCAGATCACCTGCGGATCCGGACGCCGCAGGACATAGTCCCCGAAACGCTCCAGCTTTTCTCCGTCCGAGCAATCCAATACCTCATATTCTGTCCACTGATCCGCAACAAGCATGCCAACTAACCTCCATAATCGCTAGTATCCCTATACTTGGATTGTGAGACACATCATCGTCTCGCAGAGGCGCTGTCCACGCTCTGCTTTCGATAATGTGCTCACAATCTTACTCTTCCTTGCAACCCAAAAGATTTATCTATATAATGAATATGTTTTTGTTCAATTGCAAGGAGTTTTAAAAGGAGTGTGTTAGTTATGACAGGTAATACGGTAATGATCATCATCGCCATTGTGGCGTATCTTCTGCTGACCCTGTACATCGGGGTGCGTTTTTCGAAGAAAAACAAGAGCACGGTCGATTTTTACCTCGGTGGGCGGAAAATGGGGCCGCTTGTTACCGCGATGAGCGCGGAAGCCAGCGACATGAGCAGTTACCTCCTGATGGGGCTGCCCGGGCTTGCCTATCTTTCCGGACTTGCGGATGTGGGCTGGACGGCCATCGGGCTGGCGCTCGGAACGTGGCTGAACTGGCTGATCGTCGCCCGGCGGATCCGGCATTACAGCTCGGAGATCGGCGCGATCACTGTGCCGGAGTTCTTCTCCAAACGGTATCATGATAATAAGAATATTCTGTCCCTGATCGCGGGGATCGTGATCGTGGTCTTCTTCATCCCCTATACGGCCAGCGGCTTTGCGGCCTGCGGGAAGCTGTTCTCCAGCCTCTTCGGCGTGGACTACATGGTCGCGATGGTCGTTTTCGCGGTGATCATTATTGCATATACAACGCTGGGCGGGTTCCTCGCGGCGTCGACTTCGGACCTGATCCAGTCCATCGTGATGACGATCGCCCTGATCGTGATCCTGTTCTTCGGGATCTCGCTGGCCGGCGGCATGGACAATGTGATCGAGAACGCGAAAAGCCTGCCGGGTTATCTTTCGATGAGTCAGACCTATGTGGCTGAAACGGGGGAGGCGTCCGGGTATGGCCCGATCACCGTGATCTCCACGATGGCCTGGGGCCTCGGGTATTTCGGTATGCCCCACATCCTGCTTCGCTTCATGGCGATCGAGGATAAGAAAAAACTTTCTCTTTCCCGCCGGATCGCCTCCATCTGGGTGGTGATCTCCATGGGCGTTGCGATCCTGATCGGTATCGTGGGCCTTGGTGCCAGCGCAACGGGTGCTATTCCCGCGCTTTCCGGCAGCGCGACCGAAACCGTGATCATCGAACTCAGCTCGAAGCTGGCTGAAAACGGCCTGCTCGCGGCGTTTGTCGCGGGTATCGTGCTGGCGGGTATTCTGGCCGCGACGATGTCCACGGCGGACAGCCAGCTCCTGGCGGCTTCGTCCTCGGTTTCCGAGAACATCGTCAGCCAGTTCCTGAAACGCAAGATGAGTCAGAAAACGTCGCTGATCATCGCGCGTGTTACCGTGATCATCATCAGCGTGATCGCCGTATTCCTGGCGCGTGATCCCGACAGTAACATCTTCACGATCGTCAGCTTTGCCTGGGCAGGCTTCGGCGCGGCGTTCGGACCGGTGGTGCTGCTGGCGCTGTTCTGGAGAAAAGGAAATAAATACGGCGCCATCGCCGGCATGATCGCCGGGGGCGCCATGGTATTCATCTGGAAATACGCGGTCCGGCCTTTGGGCGGAGCCTTCAATATCTACGAGCTCCTGCCGGCGTTCCTGGTGGCGTTTGCGGCCAACATCATCGTCTCGCTGGTGACCGGCGGCGCATCGAAAGAGGTGGCCGGTGAATTCGATGTGGTGATGAAGAGACATAATTAAATTTCGTTCTTCGCGAGGGGGAGGCTGAAGATGAACTCGGTGCCGACCCCCTCCGTGGAGATCACGTTGATGTTCTCGTTGTGCGCCGAGATCACTTCCTTTACGATGGACAGGCCGAGCCCCGTGCCCTTCTTATCGCGGCCGCGCGAGATATCGCTTTTATAGAACCGCTCGAAAACCTTGCCGAGGGACTCCTTCGGGATCCCGATCCCATGGTCTTTTACGGAAACAAAGACCTTCTCGTTCTTCAGTGTGGTCTCGATATTGATTACCGAATCATGGTGGCTGAATTTGATCGCGTTATCCGTCAGGTTATACAGAACCTGCTGGATCTTTGTCATATCCGCAGCCACAAGCAGTTCCTTATCCGTCAGGATCACTTCAAAGGAGATCCTCTTCTCCGTACAGATTCCTTCAAAGGTACGCAGCGTATGCTTGATCACTTCGTTGATATCAAAGACGGAGATGTCGAGGATGGTCCGCCCGTGCGCGCCGTATTTGTTGAGCTCCAGAATGCCGCTCGTGAGCTTGGTCAGGCGCTCGGTCTCAAACAGGATCGTTTTCAGATACCGCTCCTGCATTTCCGGCGGGATCGTTCCGTCCAGCATGGCTTCGATATAGCCCTTGATCGAGGTGAGTGGCGAGCGGAAATCGTGGGACACGTTGGAGATGAACTTACGCTGATCTTCTTCCAGCGTGTTCATTTCATTGGCCATGTAGTTCAGCGAATCGTTAAGATACCCGATCTCGGTGTTCTGCCGGATCTCCACTTTTTCCTCGAATTCCCCCGCGGCGTAATGCCCGGCAACGGATGCGATCTTTCGGATCGGACGGACAATGAAGATCCCTACGAGGAGAAGGATCAGAAAGACCACAACGCAGAGGATGATCCAGGTCAGGTAGGACACGTTCAAAAGGTAATTAAGCCTTCCGTCCAGAACCGTCAGGGGATGGTTGATCAGGATATAGCCCACGAGAGAGTAGTTTTGCGTGATCGGCGCGTAGACCGTAAGATGCTCGTCATCAAACTGGCCGTAGCAGGTGCCCGTGATATAATACCCGGAGCCGAAATCCACGGGATTGAAGCCCTCGATCGTGATCATGGTGGAGGGGTCCCGCCCCGGTTCATTGGAATTAACGAGAATGTGTCCCTGCCGGTCTACAACCCAGATCTCCGCGTCGAGATAGGTGTCCAGAATAAGCACTCTGGAGTAGAAATCCTCAAGCGTATCCGCGCTGCTGTAGTAGGCGGTGACATACTGATCCGCCACGATCAGCGCCTCCCGGTGGAGCCGCTCGGCCTCCTGCTCGATCATGCGCTGCCGCAGGAGGTGGTAGGTGAACGTGGGGATCAGGAGAAAACCGATCGTTACAAAGAATAAAAACAGAAGGAATAGCCCTCCGTAGAGCCTTCGTTTCATGAGCGGACCTCAAATTTATAGCCGATGCCCCAGACCGTGGACAGGCTCCATTTGTCGCTTTCACGGATCTTTTCACGGAGACGTTTTACATGAACATCCACGGTCCGTGTGTCGCCGATGTATTCATAGCCCCAGATGTTGTCCAAAAGCTGCTCCCGCGTAAAGACCTGGTTCGGCTGGGAAGCAAGAAAATACAGAAGCTCCAGTTCTTTCGGCGGCATGTCCACGGGATGGCCGTTGTTGATGACGGCGTAATTGGAAAGATTGACCGTAAGGCCTTCGTATTCCACGCACTTGATCCCGGAGGCGTTCTTGTCTTCGCGGGAAGGGGAGAAACGGCGGAGGACCGCCTTGACCCGCGCAACGAGTTCCTTGGAATCAAAAGGCTTCATGATATAATCGTCCGCGCCGAGCTCGAGCCCGAGGACCTTGTCGAAGGTCTCTCCTTTGGCGGAGAGCATGATGATGGGCACGTTGGATTTGGAACGGATCTCGCGGCAGACCTGATAGCCGTCGATCCCCGGCAGCATCAGATCCAGAAGGATCAGGTTCGGGTCGTATGTCGCGAAGGCCTCAAGGGCCGCTTCCCCGTCATGCACGATCTCCGTGTCGAAGCATTCCTTGATCAGATAAAGAGAGATCAGCTCCGCGATATTTTCATCATCATCCACGATCAGAATTTTTTGTTTTGCTGCCATGACAATTCCTTTCCTAATACATTATTTGAATTCCGCGATGGTCACTCCGGCGTCGCCTTCCCCGTATTCTCCGAGCCGGAAGGATGCGATATAGGGGAGCTGCTTCAGCCGGGAATGCACCGCGTTCCGCAGCGCCCCGGTGCCCTTGCCGTGCACGATCCGTACCGAAGGCAGGCCCGCCAGGCAGGCGTCATCCAGATATTTATCCAGAACCGCGATCGCATCGTCGCAGGTCTTTCCGATCAGATTGATCTCGGCGTGAATGTTCGAGGCTTTTTGCGAACGGAAGCCGCCGGAAGAAGCCTTCTTTTTCGGCAGGCCCGTCGTTTCCTCGGGGAGAAGCTCGAGATCGGACACATTGACTTTACTGTGCAAAATCCCCATCTGTACGGTCAGCTCGCCCTTCTCATTCGGGAGCGTGTGGACCGTGCCGGTCAGATTCATCGAGATCACGCGCACGCGGTCGCCGATGACAAGCTTTTTCGGAGGCTTGGAGTTTCCCTTTTTCTTTTCTGCGGAAAGGGTGTTGAGCGAGTTCTCATGGTTCTTGATCTTTTCGTTCAGGTTCTTTCGCTCCGCTTCCAGTTCCCTGATGTTGCCGTCGGCATTGCCGTATTTATTGATGTTGCGGATCGTGGAATCTGCGGTTTCCTTGGCCTCCCTAAGGATCTTTACCGCTTCTTCATTTGCTTCCTGAAGAATGGATTCCTTCCGTTTTGCCATGCGCTCCGCTGTCTCTTCATTCTTTTTCTGAAGGGCGATCGCGTCTTTTTGGAGCGCTTCCACAGCGGCCTGTTCTTCAAGAAGCTCACGCCGGCTTTTTTCTAGTTCAGCGATCAGATCCTCGAGCTCCTTCGTGTTCTCGGTCAGCTTTTTCCGGGCGGATTCGATGAGACGGCTTTTCAGCCCCAGCTTTTCCGAGATCGCAAAGGCGTTGCTCTTCCCGGGTATGCCGACCATGAGCCGGTATGTGGGAGAAAGGGTTTCAACGTCAAATTCAAGGCAGGCGTTTGTGACGAGCGGGCGCGTCATCGCGTAAACCTTCAGCTCGCTGTAATGCGTGGTGGCCATCGTGCGGATCCCTCTTAAATGCAGTTCTTCAAGGATCGAAATGGCCAGCGCCGCGCCTTCGGTCGGATCCGTGCCCGCGCAGAGCTCGTCAAGGAGCACGAGCGAATCCCGGTCGGCCCGGTCGAGAATTTGAACCAGATTCTTCATATGAGAAGAAAAGGTGCTTAAGGACTGTTCGATGCTCTGCTCATCCCCAATGTCGGCAAAGACCTCTTTCACGACGGCGATCTCGGACCGGTCAAGGCAGGGGATCATCAGGCCGGAGAGCGCCATCACGGTCAGAAGCCCGAGCGTCTTTAAGGAAACGGTCTTCCCGCCGGTGTTCGGTCCGGTCAGGACCAGCTGGTCATATTCCTTCCCGAGAACCAGATCCACGGGAACGACCGAAGCGGCCGGCAGCAGAGGATGCCGCGCTTTCCTGAGATTATAGATCCCCTTTTGGTTCAGGAGCGGCTTCGTCGCGTTCTGCTCGAGCGCAAGCTTTCCTTTCGAGAAAATAAAATCAAGATTTACCAAAATTTCAAAATCGGTATCCAGAGTATCTTTATGGACCCGGCATTTGGCGGAAAGGTTTTTCAGGATCTCCGCGATCTCGTCTTCTTCCTGCAAAAGATATTCCCGCAGCTCGTTGTTCAGCTGCACAATGGGCAGGGGCTCGATGAACAGGGTGGAGCCGCTGCCGGAATGGTCATGGACAACGCCGGGAACGGCAGCCTTGTTCTCCGCCTTGACCGGCAGGCAGTATCTGCCGTCGCGCATCGTGATCACGGGATCCTGCAGGGATTTGCGGGTCTCGCTGTTATTGATCAGGGACATGAGCTTGTCATGCAGCCTTCCGTCCATTCCTTTGATCTTCCGCCGCAGGGAGGCAAGGCGCGGCGAAGCGTCATCCGCGATCTCATCCGTGTCGACAATGCTGCGCCGGATCTCGGAGGAAAGCAGAGGGAGCGGATCCAGCGTCTGAAAGATCTCGGTCAGCGAATCCGGCTCTTCCTTTTTCTTCGCAAAGGAACGCGCGGCTTCCGCGGTTTCAAGAAGGCGGGCCAGCATCAAAAGCTCGCTCGGATTCAGATCACTGTCGATGGACAATCGCTTCGTCACGGGACGGATATCGGTGATTCCCGAAAAGGAAACATGTCCACAGGAAAGCAGGCGTGAAAGCGCGTCCTCCGTCTGCTGCAGCGCCGCTTCTATTTCTCCCTGCCCGGCCATCGGAGAAAGCGATGCAAGGCGTTTTGCGGCTTCCGCGCTCCCGGCCAGAGAGGAAAGATGTTCTTTGATCTTATGAAATTCAACCACTTTTAAGACATGTTCGTTCATAGTTCAAAGTATACTGCTATACGGCTTTTCCCGCAAGAATACAAAATCAGGCAAGATGGTTATCTTTATTGACGAGAAAAAGCGATTTTTGTATAATCCACTGTGTATAGATATAAGGAGGCAGTATGCTTTCATGATTACAATTGATTCAAAAATTCCGGAAATGAAGACCAGGAGACTCAGCATCACTCACGGTGAGGATGTGTTTCTAAGAGCCAGGGATATGTATGCCGCCAATCCGCCGATCCGAAAAGAGTGGATTTCCGTGCTGGATAAGGACGGCAAACATCTTTATTATCTGAACTATAAGGAGAATGAGGATGTTCCCTACATTGGCTATTCCCTTCCCGCGGATCATCTGTGGGATTATGATATCGACCATGTGGACCTGGATCTTTCCCTTCTGGAGCGGGCGCAGGTGTTCCTCTTCGAAAAGATGGAGGAGTATACCTATGCCATCGCTTCTGTGCTGAGAAAATATCTGCCGGACCGGTTTTTGTTTTTCATGGACCGGGATGCGCGGTTTTTCTTTGAAGAAGGGGATTGCGTTCATTTTATCGATTCATATGCGGATCTTTATAACCGCTTCGGTTATTTTGTGAAAAAAGGGATCATGCTTGTCCGTTCGGTCACGCTTGTTCCTCTGGGTATAGATCCCCTAAATGTGCTTCAGAAGCGCTACAATTCCATCCAGGTGATGGAGAGCATCTTCTGGAAGACCAAAAAGGCATCCTTCGGGGATCTGCATCCGGAGAAGACCTTCTATCTGATCCGCAATCCCGTTACGTTTGAAGGCTTCGTGGACGTGGTCCGTTATTCCGTGTTTCGGATGTCCATGCTGAAAAAGAAAAGAGGAAATATCATTCCGGTCATCGATCTGGGTGAATGGGGCGATGGCAACCAGTTCACCAAAGAGGGTGAAAATATCTGGACCATGTTCTTCAACCAGAACACCAATATTCCGCTGGAAGAGGTCTATAAAAGCAAAAACGTGATCATAGCCGATATGGCGCAGCTTGCGCTCAACCCGTTCCTTTCGGAAGAGATCTCCTTCCATGACTGGAAGGTTCTGCTGAAAGGGAAGATCGGATTCAAGTCCGAGGTCCAGAAGTTTTTGGACGAAAAGCATAAAGCGCTTTTTAAGGATTATCAGGGAAAGAGAATGCTGGCAGTCGTCGGAAGAGGTTCGGATTATACTTCCAGTCTGGTAGACGGGATCGTCAGAAAGCCCATCACGCCGGAGGAATTTCTGGAAGAGGTGAAACGGCTCGTTAAGGAGAAGAATTTTGACGGAATCTTTCTTGCCACAGAGGAGACCAGGATCTTTAATCTCTTTAAGAACAGTGAACTCGGAGACCGGATGGTATCCGTTGCGCAGAAACGGATCGATTACGAGGACGAACGCTTTAAGGACAAGCTCCTTTCCGATATCTACGCCGAAATGGATCGGGATGGGTATAAGGACACGCTGGACTATCTTCTGATCCTGTATTGTCTTTCAAAATGCGATGCTCTCGTGGCCACCACAAACTGCGGCGCATACAATTTCCCGGTGGGCCTGAACGCTGGGAAGTTTGAGTTTGCATATTATTATTGAGTAAAGGAAAAGCGGAAATAAAGTAAGGAAAGAACAAATCGAAATGGATTCGGAAAAGAATAATTCCATGGAACGTTATATGAGCATGCCGGTTTCAAAGGCGGTGCTCGTGAATGTGATCCCTGCCATCGGCGCGATGATATTGACGCTGATCTATAACATGGCGGACGCATTTTTTATCGGCCAGACGAGGAACGACCTTCTGGTTGCCTCCGTTTCCTACGCGATGCCGCTTGGCGCCATATTTGTGGCCTTCGGCACGATCTTCGGCGTCGGAGGGCTTGTTGCGGTCGGAAACGCAATGGGAAAGGGAGATAAGGAGAAAGCAGACCGGCTGGCATCATTTTCCTTCTGGAATTCTTTGATCATCGGGTTTTTGTTTGCGATTCTTGTCTTTGTATTCAGGGAACCGCTTTCAAGGCTCATCGGAGCCACGGACCAGACCTTTTCTTACGTCGTTACCTACCTTGGCATTTACGCGTTTTTGAGTCCGACATCCTGCGCATCCACCGTCGGGAATTCCCTGATGCGCGCGGAAGGCCGTCCGATGGCGGCCCTGATCGGACAGGTGATCGGGAACGTTGTGAACATCGTCCTGGATGCGGTATTGATCCTGGAATTGAATATGGGGATCGCCGGCGCGGCGTGGGCCACGGTGATCGGAGGCGCGGTTTCTTTAGCTTATTATGTCATCTATTACGTCTCAAAAAAAAGTTATCTTTCGATCTCTCCGAAGCATTATACATGGAAGGGGCATCTTGCGAAGGAAGTCGTTCCCATCGGTGTTGCCGCATCGTTGGTCGGCATTGCGATGGCGGTTTCGGGGATCATATCTAACGTCATGCTCTGTAAATACGGGGATCTTTCGGTTGCCGGATACGGCGTGGCCGGAAGGCTTTATTCCATCGTATTGATGATCGTGATCGGGATCGGAAACGGCGTGCAGGCCTTGTTCTCCTACTGTATCGGAACGGGGGACGAGGATAAACTAAAGAAATTTTTGAATTTTTCCCTGGTGTTCGCCACCGTTGTCGGAACGGGGCTGTCCGTGCTCTGCATCTGCTTTGCGAAGCCTTTGACGGATCTCTTTCTGACGGAACAGAGCTCATCCGATTATGCGGTGACATTTCTTCGGATCCTTCTCATCACGGGCTTTCTGCTCGGCGCGTTTTATGTGCTCAACAGTCTCTTACAGTCCAAGGGAGACTTCATAGGGGCACTGCTTTTAAGCCTCAGTCGAAACGGATTTCTTTTGATCCCGGCGATGCTCATTCTTTCGATCCCGTTGAAGGAGTACGGTATCTGCTGGGGGCAGACGGTGGCGGATGTACTCGCGGTCATCCTGGCTGTTGTCTGGGTGAGGCGATCGAAACGTAAAAAGGCTGATCAATAAAGGAGGAATATTTATCCATGATCTATATAAAAGACAAAGACGATACCACGGTGGTTCCAAACAAAAAGAAATTCCAGATCCCGTACGACAAAGAAGAGACGATCGAGCTCGCAAGGGATTATTTCCGCAATAATCCGGAGATCCGGGATGAGGCCATCGAGGTGATGGACCTCGATACGATGGAACGGAAATGCTGGCTGTGCTGGAAAACAAATATCAATACGGACATCCCGGATCGTATGCTGAACATGGTCAATGCGTATGTGAATGAACTCTGGGATTATCAGTATTATGATGACCGTATGGACTTTGATATCCTCGAGCGCGCGGAAGTGTTTCTTTTTGACACGATCGAAGAATACACCTATGCCATTGCAAAGATCCTCCTTGCCTATTTTCCGGATAAGTATATTTTCTTTAAGGATAAGAGGGCGCTTTGGTTCTTTGAGGAAAGCGACCATTTCAAGGTGATCGACAGTGAAGCGGATCTTTTTAACCACTATTATTTTATCCTTCAGAAATCGATCATGTCGGTCCGAAGCGAAGTGCTGCAGTTCGGATCGGATGCAAGAGATCCCCTGAACTATGTGACCAAGAAATACGCTTCGACAGAGATCATCATAGGCTTGTACTGGCTGACGGATGAAATGAATTTCGGCGATAAGAACCCCGAAAAGACCTTCTTCCTGATCAAGAGCCCGCTGACGGTCATGGGACTTTCCGACTTGATCCGATGGACCCTGTACCGGGTTAAAGTCGCGGAAGATCACCGGCGCGGAAAGATCATACCCATCGTTGATATGAGTGTGGAGGGAGACAACAACCAGTTTAACGGCGGTGACGGAACCAACGCCTGGACTATGTTCTTTGAGCAGCTGACGGATATTCCGATCGCGGAGGTGTATCAGAGCAAAAATGTGATCCGGGGCGCGGACCAGCTGTTTATGGCGAATCCGTACATCAAGGAAGAAAGCATGTTCCCTGATCATGCGGCTTTGTTCCGGAAATATCTTCGTTTTAATGAGAAGACGCAGAACTACGTGGATGCGTTGTATGACAAGGTGATCCCGAAGGATAAAAAGAGGATCCTCGGCGTGATCGGAAGAGGAACGGACTACAACCTCGATCTCGCAAACCTGCTCGTAAATAAGCCGTCCGACCCCGAGGCGTTTTTGAAACGCGTGGAGCAGGTGGTGCAGGAAGGCGATTACGACTGCGTGTTCCTGGCAACAGAAGATGCGAATGTCTTTAAGCAGTTCATGGACAGTTCGCTTGCCTCCAAGATCGTATATGTGGATCAGGAGAGGATCGATTACAACGATAAGGAAAACAGCTCCCGGTTCCTGATCGAGATCTATAACGAACAGAAACGGGATGGGTATCAGGCAACCGTGCAGTATCTCGGGATCATCCACATTCTTTCCAAGTGCACTTCCATGATCGCCAGCGTGGACTGCGGCGCGTATCATATCGCGATGGGCTTAAATGACCATCGGTATGAGTATACGGAAGTGTATATGAAAAAGGATGAAAGGTAGGAGCAAAAATGGCTGAAAATGCTGGTGCGGTCAAACGGCTGGATTCTTTGGATATTGGAAAAGGCATCGCGATCCTCGGCGTGGTGTTGTATCACACCACGATGATCATATCGCAGTGCGAGCTTGCTCTTACACTGCTTATGAGCTGTTTCCTGATGCCGTTTTTCTTCTGGGCGGCCGGGTATAATTATAAAAGCGGACGTTCCGCAGGAGCAAATATCAAAAGGCGGGTGCTGCCCCTTCTTAAGATCTACATCATCTATTCCGTCGGATTATTGGCGGTTCCCGCGCTGATCTTTGGACTTTCGGGAATGGCGGATCCGGTGAGCATCCGAAACCAGATCGTTACCCATTTCGCAGGAAAGCCATTGATGTCCTACTTCGCGCCGGAACTTGTGGATGAAGGGCTTTTATGGTCGATGGCCGCGCCTCTCTGGTATCTGGTACAGCTCATACTCGGAAGCATCCTTTTTTACCTGGTCGCGGAAGCGGCAATGAAGAGCCTTCGGAATGCACTGATCACCGTGGCGATCCTCTTTGCCGTGACGGCGCTGCTGACCGCCTTTTGCCCGGCGGCGCTTCCCTTTAATCTGCAAAGTACGCCGGCGCTGACCGCTTATATGATACTGGGCGCTATCTGCGGGAAAGCGAAATTTTTACAGAAGCTGGCAGAGTTGAAGACAGGCCTTCTTTGGGTGCTGATCATTGTTTTCGGAGCCATTCAGACGGTACTGGCCTGGTTCTTCCCGGACGGAGATCAGCTCTCCAAGGGCTATTTTTCCATGGATCCGAACACCCATGTGATCGCCATCTTTGTGGTGCTTTTGCAGTCCGTGACCGGGATCATTTCCTTTATGAGCTTGTGTACGCTGCTGGAGAAAACGGCGCTTCGAAAAGTCCTTGCCTGGCTCGGGAGAAATACGCTGCCCTACTACCTTTTGCACATGGAGATCCTCATGCTCCTGTCGTTTGCCCTTGGGGTCATGGACGAGATCGGCAATGTCGGGCCGGCCCTGTTTGGGAAGTTGTTTGCGGTCCTTGTGATCACCCTTGGGATCTGCACCCTGTGGGCGATCGTCGAGAACAAGATCAAAGAGAAAAAGAAACAAAGGAGAACGGCATGATCCGACTGTTTACGGAAGAAGAATGTACGGCCACGGCAAGGATGGGATTAACGCACAGTCCGTCCGTTTTTGACGAGGCCAGAGAATTTTATAAGTACAATGAAACCATGCGGAATGACTATATCCGGGTCATCAATGGGAAGGATAATAATACGATGTATTATCTGCATTGGGAAACCAATTACGGAAACTTTCATCCCGAGATGGTCTACATCAATGAATTTTGGGATTACACGATGGATGACCCCGGAATGGATTTTGAGCTCATCGAACGCGGATCGGTGTTTCTCATTGAGGAGTTTAATGAGTACTCGCTTTTCATTGCGAGGCTGATCCGGTCGTATTTTCCGGATAAATTTATCTTTTTCCTGGACAAAAAAGCGTCGTTCTTTTTTGAGGAAAGCGACTGCCTTCATATTTTATCTTCCTATGCCGAGTTTTATAACAAATACAAGTTTTTCATTAGAAAGACTATCATCCGGATCAACTCTGACAAGGAATTTTATTTTGACAGCAAGATCATGGTGGAAAAACGGTACTCCACGAACCATATCATGACCAGTATCTTCTGGTCCGCAAACCGGATCCGTTTCGGTGATCTGCATCCGGACAAGACCTTCTATCTCATCAAGAATAAGCTCGGGATGGAAGGCCTGGTGGATATGATCAAGTTCGCTCTGTTCCGGGCGGACATGGCAAAGCATAAAAAGGGAAGGCTC
Organism: Lachnospiraceae bacterium; assembly: GCA_016286115.1. Classification (GTDB taxonomy): domain Bacteria; phylum Bacillota; class Clostridia; order Lachnospirales; family Lachnospiraceae; genus RUG12461. The sequence continues at coordinate 7,867 of JAEESA010000011.1, read as the reverse complement.
ATTCCTGTGGTGGATCAGGGCGGCCCGGGAGATGCCAATCAGTTCGATGGCGGAAGCGGAGAAAACGTCTGGACCATGTTTTTCGAGCAGCTGACGGATATCCCGATCGATGAGGTGTACAGAAGCAAAAACGTGATCCTTGCGCAGGAACGGCAGCTGTATTTCAATCCATACGTGCTGGAACGGTTTTATTTCGCGGATTGGGCGGAGCTGTTTCGGAAATATCTCCGGTTTAATAAACCGACCATGGAGTTCATCAGAAAACTGGAAGATGAGATCACGCCGGAAAATCCGGGAAGGATCCTCGGTGTCGTCGGAAGGGGAACGGATTATAATTCCAGCCTGGTGGAAGGGTTCTTAGGAACTCCGCTGACCGGAGAAATGATCCTTGAAAAAACGGAGGGGCTCGTAAAAGAACACGGTTTTGATACGGTCTTCCTTGCCACGGAGGATGCCCATGTGTTTGACGTATTTATGAACAGTTCGCTGAAGGATAAGATCTACTTTGTTCCGCAGAACCGCATCGACTATGCCGATGAAAACAATAACGACAAATTTTTGGTGGACATCTATGCGCAGCGTGAGAGGGACAGTAAGTTCGAGACATTAAAGTATCTTACGATCCTTTATATTTTGTCCAAATGCAACGCTCTTGCTGCAACCGTTTCCTGCGGAGCCTATCTCTTCGCGGAAGCGTTCAATAACCATAAATATGAATTCTGCATTGCCTATGCGGACACAAATCAAAAGTGAAAAGGAGTTTGAGATGTTAAGTATTGAAACAAAAACAGAAAACGAAAAGGCGGTTGTTATTCTGGATGGAAGATTGGATACGTCTACTGCCCCGGACCTGTCAAACGTGATGAATTCGCTTCCGGATACCGTGACGGATCTGACCTTCGACTGCGAAAAGCTGGAGTATATCTCCTCCGCCGGCATCCGCGTTGTATTGGCTGCAGTGATCGAAATGAGCGGAAAGGGCAGTAAAGTGAAGATGCTGCATCCGAACCAGGAAGTTATTAAAATTCTGGAAATGACCAGATTGACTGAAGAAGTTACGATCGAATGAACCAGGATAATACGAAGACAGATATTTTTCAGGAAAATACACGGTTCTGATCTCTCTTATTTCTTTCGCGATCTTTTTCATTTCAGCAATCCTTGGCGTGTATTTGGGAGCGATCGATCTGAATTATCTTTCGCTTCCTGCGGGATCCGTCATCTCGCTCGGAGATAATACATGGCTGTCGGATGCTGTGGAAACGGGGCTTGTAGAGTATGATAACACGTTGTTACTAAAGAACTCCTTGCTTTACAGCTATACGACGAAACTGATGCAGTCTCTCCTTATCGCCGCGGTCTGTACTGCCATGTCGATCCAGGGGAGGAAGCTTATCTTCAAACAGAAGAACCTGTCGGAACAAAGCGCGCGGGTCAGTGCGGAGCTGTCCATGGCCACAAAGATCCAGATGGATATGGTCCCGAACAAGTTTCCCGCGTTTCCGGATCGCACGGAATTTGCTCTTCACGCTTCCATGACCCCGGCCAGAGAGGTGGGGGGAGATTTTATGATTTCTTTTTCATTGATCCGGACCATCTGTGTCTGGTCATCGTGCGAAAGGCAGTGGATGCCTTTGTGAAGGAGGCCGAGCAGTTTGATGATCTGACCATGCTGTGCCTTGAATATAAAGGTTGAACGCCACGCTTCTGAGCCCGTTTCATTTCTATAAAATACTTGCCACACATACTTTCAGATACTATAATCGGAGTAACTGATTGTTTCTTTATTCTTGTGAGTACGATTATGGATGAAAACAAGACTGTGGAAAACGAACAGGATAGTGAATTTTCGTTCATGACGGAAAAGATCAAACATCGTCCGCCGGATAAAAAGAGGATTCTTGCGCGCATCCTCTGGACGATAGTCTGCGCTCTGCTCTTCGGCGTGATCGCAAGCCTTGTCATGGTCTTTCTTGTGCCGAAACTGCAGAACCGTCTGCAGCCGGACCCGACTCCCGAACCGCCTCGCGTTGTGATCCCTGCAGATGAATATGAAACCGAGAGTGAAGAGGAGACAGAAACGGAATCGGAAACAGAAACCGAGACCGAGACGGAGGCTGTGACGGAAACGGAGGAGACGGAAACCGAGGAAGCTACGGAAACGGAAACCGAAGAACCCTCTACCGAAGCACCTGTGGAAGAAGTGCCCGAAGCGGTGTCGATCGATCTTCTTCCGGAAGAATATCAGAAGCTTCAGAACCGTTTGTATGATGTGGGCGAGGAAGCCAACCGCTCCATCGTTACCGTGACTGCGCTGAAGAGCGACACGGACTGGTTCAACGCAGTTTATTCCAGCGAAGACAAGGAAAGCGGGCTGATCGTTGCGGACACGGGAGAAGAGATCCTGATCCTGACGGATTACGCCGTGCTTCGGAATGCCGAAGATATCATGGTGACGTTTCTGAATGAGGATATGGCGGACGCGGAGGTGAAGGGCTATGACAGCACGACAGGGCTTGCGGTCCTGACTGTGGATGCGTCGAAGATCTCGGAGGAGACAGCGGAAGTCTTGAAAGCAGCGTTCCTTGCGAATTCCCTCTATCTTCGAAAGGGAACCATGGTACTTGCTTTGGGCAGCCCTCTCGGCACGAACTTTACGATCCTGACAGGAACCGTGACCTCCACGCAGGAACGGCTTTTCCTGGCAGATGCTGTTTTTACCAGATTCGAAACCGATATGATCGCTTCGAACAGCGGCAATGGGGTTCTTGTGAATCTCCGGGGAGAAGTGGTCGGTTATGTCCGAAAGGAATCCGCCAGCGAAGATACGATCTCGGCGCTTTCGATCTCGGAGCTGAAGCCGTTGATCGAGCGTCTCAGCAACGGTCTGCCGGTCCCGTATCTCGGCGTGTATATCAGTTCTGTTACGAAGGATATCGCTGAGCAGTATGAGCTTCCACAGGGCGTCTATATCAACTCCGTGGAGATGGATTCGCCGGCAATGGACGCAAACCTTTTGAGCGGGGATGTGATCGTCGAAATTGACGGCAAGGCAGTTCTGACGGCCGAGAATTACAGGAGCGTCCTCTTGGAGCATGAGCCCGGTGAGGAAATGCGTATTGTGGTGGAACGGCTCGGAGCGGATGGATATACAAAGGTTTCCTGCACGGCGATCGTGGGGAACCGCGAGTAACTTATCACTTACACTAGAAAGAGGCAGCATGAAAACGATTGACAGTTTGCGGGAAGGAGACAGGATCAACGAGATCTATCTCTGCCGCTCTAAGGTACAGGCTCTGACAAAGGCGGGAAAGGCGTATGAGTCCCTGACTCTGCAGGATAAAACCGGCTCCGTCGACGGCAAGATCTGGGATCCCGGTTCCCAGGGGATCGGGGATTATGAGGCGCTGGATTATATCAATGTGGTTGCGGATGTGACCTCCTTCCAGGGGCAGCTGCAGCTGAACATCAAGCGCGTAAGGAAATGCCGCGAGGGAGAGTATGACCCTGCGGAATATGTGCCGTCCACCGAAGGGGATGTGGAGGCCATGTACGCGGAGATCCTCGGGATCATAGATACTGTCAAGAATACATACTTAAATCAGCTTTTAAAATCCTTTTTCAGCATAGAAGAATTCAAGAAAATGTTTTGTTTCCATTCGGCGGCAAAAAGCGTTCATCACGGCTTTGCCGGCGGCCTTCTGGAGCATACATTATCCGTTACAAAGAACTGCGTGTTTTTTGCGAAACAGTATGACGTGCTGAATCACGACCTGATCGTAACGGCCGCTTTGTTCCATGATGTCGGTAAACTGAAGGAGCTCTCCACGTTCCCGGAAAACGACTACACCGAAGCCGGGCAGCTCGTCGGCCACATCGTCCTCGGCGCGCAGATGGTGACGGATGGGATCCGGAAGATCCCCGAATTCCCACCGCTCCTCGAAAAGGAGCTTGTGCATTGCATCCTCGCTCACCACGGCGAGCTGGAATACGGGTCTCCGAAAAAGCCGGAGCTTGCGGAAGCGGTGGCGCTTGCCTTTGCCGATAATCTGGATGCGAAGATGGAAACCTTAAAGGAACTGTTCCATGCTCCCGGAGTACAGGGGGGCTGGCTTGGTTTTAACAGTCTGATGGGCACATATATTCGAAAGACGGAAGTGGAAGAATGAACAAGAACGAGAGATTTGAACTAAGGATCACTGACCTCGGAAATACGGGTGAAGGCATCGGCAAAACTGCCGATGGTTTCACTTTTTTTGTAAAAGACACGGTTCCGGGGGACCTGGTGGAAGCCAGCGTCATGAAGTGTAAAAAGAACTACGGATATGCGAAGCTGCAGAAGATTTTAGAGCCCTCGCCGCACCGCGTGGACGCTCCCTGCGAGAACGCGAAAGCCTGCGGCGGCTGCATCCTGCAGGCGATGGACTATGAGGAACAGCTGCGCTATAAGGAGGACAAGGTACGGTCCTGTCTGGAGCGGATCGGCGGGTTCAGTGATATACCCGTGGAACCCGTTCACGGGATGAAGATCCCCTTCCGCTACCGCAACAAGTCCGTGTTCCCCGTGCGCAGGAACAAAAAAACCGGACAGGTGGAGGTCGGTTTCTATGCCGCCGGCACGCATGACCTGATCCCGGTCATGGACTGCCTGGTAGGGATCGTGGCGAACCGGATCGTCCTCAAGGAGCTCCTGGAATGGATGGAAAAGGAAGGGACTACTCCCTATGACGAGGAGACGGGAACGGGCTGCATCCGTCACATCATGATCCGCAAGGGTTTTGCTACAGGCGAAGTCCACATCTGTTTCATCGTCAACGAACCCATCACGGGAGGAGAAGCGCTGATCGAACGTGTGGAACGCTACCCCCAGGTTGTGGGCGTATCGATCAACGTGAACCGCGAAAACACAAACGCGATCTTTGGCGACAAGACGATCCCCTTCTGGGGGCGTGCCTACCTCACCGACCACATCGGCGACGTGACCTTCCGCATCTCCCCCGAATCCTTCTATCAGGTGAACCCAGTCCAGACCAAGGTCCTCTATAAGACCGCGAGAAAGTTCGCCGCGCTGACCGGAACGGAAACCGTCTGGGATCTCTACTGCGGTATCGGAACGATCTCCCTCTTCCTCGCGAAGAACGCGGCGAAGGTATACGGCATCGAGATCGTCCCCGGGGCGGTCGAAGACGCGAAGAAGAACGCAGAGCTGAACGAGATCAGGAACGCCGAATTCTACTGCGGAAAAGCCGAAGAGCTTTTCCCCGAGATGATGAGCGAGCGGCAAGAACGTGCCGACGTGGTCGTTCTGGATCCGCCCCGCAAAGGGTGCGAGACCGAACTCCTCGAAGCCATCCTCTCCGTTGCGCCGTCGCGTATCGTCTACGTCTCCTGCGACCCCGCAACCCTCGCCCGCGACCTCAAGATCCTCTGCGCCGAGTCCTACCGCCCCGAGAAAGTCCAGCCCGTCGACATGTTCCCGCAGACCGGGCATGTTGAGACCTGTTGTCTGCTCGAGCGACTGCGAAATGCAAAGGATTATATTCCGCTTAAGTTGGATATGGAAGATTATAATAAGATTAAGGACGCAGAGGAAGATAAGAAAAACGATAGGAATAACTAATCATTTTTTGTCAGTTGGTGGTAATAGGTAATTAATCGCTGTATAGTTGCATTATCTGCGTTTTGCGTACTTTTTATAAGTTCAAATAAGAGAGGATTGCTATCCTTATAAATGCTAACTATATCAGATGAAATATCATTAGTTTTTCCTGATAAAAAGGCAACGGACGTCTCCAATTTTTCTGCTATGGACATTAAGACCTGCGGAGAAGGACTACGATCACCCGCTTCATATCTGACGTAGGATGCGGCAGTTAATCCAATTCGTCTTGCGGCTTCTGCTTTGGAAAGGTTAAGATGTTCCCTCGCGGATTTAAGGCGTTCAGGAATAAGAGTGTAGGTTAATTCATTCATAGGTAGCTCTCCTTGACAATTACCAATGGTAACATTATTATATTACCATTGGTAATATTATATTAATCAAGACATTGAATGTCAAGGAAGGTGTTGGATTATGAAATTGGAAGTGGAGATGACAGAAGAACAGCTTAATTTGTTGATTTTATCCACAGAAGTATATGGTCGAATTCTAATGAATCAACCGGACCTGGTTGCTGATATCATAGCGGAAGATCGCTTCTTCTATGACAAGGAAGATCCTGAAAATGACAGGAAATTTCACGAATGGATTAAGGCAAGGGATGAGCTTACAGAAAAACTTCGCGCGGCCTTGAATACAATGTTTCGTGATTCTTATAAAAGTGATACATGTCAGAATCTTATTGATATCTGGCACGTTCTCAGACATCTTCAATATAATATTTCAGACAATATTGACAAGATTCTTTATGATGTGAGAGCGTCAGAACCATATCAGGGTGGAATGGAACCGCTTATGCAGGTCCGTGTAATAGAAAAACCTGAACTATGGGGGGATTCGTATGGAAAAGAAAGTCATAGCAGATTATAAGAAAAGATTTGATGATATCAGTCATGAACAAAATGATGTAGAGTTTTGGTATGCTCGTGAGTTAATGGAACTCCTTGATTATGTTCAGTGGAGGAACTTTGAGAAAACTATAGAAAAAGCAAAAATCTCATGTGAAAACAATGGGATAGCCGTATCAGATCATTTTGCTGACGTCAGCAAAATGATAAAGATCGGTAAGGGTGGTAATCGAGAAGTTGATGACTATATGCTTACCCGATATGCCTGTTATCTTATTGCAGAAAACGGAGATCCGCGAAAAGAGCAAATAGCGTTTGCACAGAGTTATTTTGCGGTACAGACAAGAAAACAGGAACTAATTGAAGAAAGAATAGCATATATAGAAAGAACGGAAGCACGTGGCAAACTTAGAGAATCAGAGAAGAGATTATCTCAAAATATCTATGAGAGAGGCGTGGATGATGCCGGATTTGCAAGAATACGTTCTAAAGGTGATCAAGCATTATTCGGAGGGTTTACTACCAAAGAAATGAAAGAACGGCTGGGCGTTAAGGATTCACGACCGCTTGCCGATTTCTTGCCAACGCTTACAATTGCAGCAAAAAACCTTGCAACAGAGATGACAAACTATAATGTTGAAGAAAAGGATTTGCAGGGAGAGTCGGCTATAACGACAGAACATGTTGACAATAATACTTCGGTTAGAGATATGCTTGGACAGAGAGGAATCAAACCTGAAAATCTACCGCCTTCTGAGGACATAAGAAAACTGGAGCGAAGGGTACAAAAGGAAGATAAACAACTGGCTGAGAAATCGGGAAAACTTCATGAATAAGATTGATGTATTTAAAACCAGAATAAACATTGGAAACAAGGTGTACTTGTTGGCAAAAGACGTCAGGAAGGCATTCGGATATAAGAGTATCGAACAGTTACATATGGAGCATTCTGATATCGTTAAGCATTTTGGAAATTTGCCTGCACTGGTTTTAGAGAGTGATTTTAATGCCATTTTAGTATCCGATAAAGACGCTATGAAAAGCCTTAAACATATTGAAATAACAAGAGTTGAAACCTTGCGAAGCAGCACAGAAGCGATAAAGAGTATTTACCCACTAAAGTTTTTGGTGGCTGGAAAAGTGTTAGAGAATGAAGCAAAGAATGCGGGCTTTCAGAGCGTTGGTGAGTATATTGAAGAGGTTGATTTTGTAAAAGAAATTGGAAATGAAAAAGAAAAGCTGGCTTCGAAAAGGGATTTGATTGAATGCATCAATCACAGCAGAAAGCAACTTTACGAATTGATTAATACCGATGTGCTCAAAAAGAACGATCTTCAAATCCAACAATATATTCACATTA
>JAEESA010000199.1 GCA_016286115.1 Lachnospiraceae bacterium | reverse complement strand
CACCCGCCTCGTGAGCAACGACAGCGACGACCGCGTGGAACCGGCGCAGGCGAACGGAGGCAGCGTCTCCGAAGTTGTGAAGAGCGCAATGCCCTCTATCGTGGCCGTCAATGTGAAGGTGGTCGGTGAATACTCCGATATGTTCGCACGCTCCACGGGACAGACCTATGAAGCGGAAGGCGCCGGCAGCGGGATCCTGGTCGAGCAGGCAGGCGGGTTTCTTTATATAGTAACCAATAACCACGTGGTGGAGGATGTCTCCGCAGTATCGGTGGAATTCATCGACGGAGAGTCAGCGGATGCCGAGATCGTCGGAACCGACAAAAAGAACGACCTGGCCGTGATCAAGATCCCGGAAGACAGCCTGAAAGACTCCACGATCGATGCGATCCGCATCGCGACCATCGGAGATTCCGACAGTTTAAGCGTAGGGGATGACGTCATCGTGATCGGAAATGCACTCGGCTACGGCCAGTCCGTGACCACCGGTATCGTATCCGCGCTGAACCGCGAAGTGGAAGGCACCGACGCCAGCGGAAAATCGATCGCCCAGAAGCTGATCCAGACAGACGCAGCCATCAATCCCGGAAACTCCGGCGGGGCAATGTTAAACAGCCGCGGCGAAGTCGTCGGCATCAACTCCTCGAAATACGCGGAAACCGCAGTGGAAGGCATGTGCTTCGCGATCCCCGTGAACACGGCAAAGGATATCGTACAGGCAATGATCCTCGGCACCTACGACGAGCTGCAGAAAAACGCCGGTTATCTCGGCATCTCCTGTATCGACGTGACAAAAGAGGTCTCTGAGAGTTATAATATGCCCGAGGGTGTTTACATCGCGAACATTCAGAGCGGATCCGCAGCGGAAAAGGCCGGCCTGATCGAAGGCCAGATCATCACCGCCGTCAACGGAGAAGCAGTGAATAGCTCAGCAGCGCTGTCGGATATGATCGGTAATTTCAAAGGCGGAGACAGCATTACGCTGACCGTGATGACTGCAGACCGCGGAACCTATCTCGAAGAGACCGTGAACGTGGTCCTCGGAAGCCGCGGGGATGATCCGGAATACGGAAAAGAGGAAGAAGCCGAAGAGGCTCCGGAAGTGCAGGAAGTACCGGAAGTGCAGGAACAGCCCTATGAAATGCCGCAAGACGGATATCCCGGCTTCGGCGGAGAGGGGTTCGGAAACTTTGAAGATTTCTTCGGAAGCTTTTTCGGACAGTAAGAAAGAGCAGCAGATCTTGCAGGAAGAACTAAATATACTCAAAGAAGGCATCTGTCAGGGGAGGGAAGCCCTCCCCTGTCCGGTGCCTGTATTTGTTTCCGGAGAAAGCATGTATTATAAGATCGTCCATCACGGAAAGCTGGTGGAAGTGTACCAAGACCGGCTTCTCTATTACCGTAAAGAAACCGTCATCTTCCCGGAATACCGCGGCCCCGTGATCACGAAGCAGACGGCAGGAAACCAGCTCTCACTTGCAAGAACAAAATAGTTTTGATATGATACACGTTATGATCACGAAAGAACAATTATCAAAGGTCCGTCTGGTGGCGCTGGATCTGGACGGAACCTTTCTGAATGAAAAAAGCATCGTTTCCGAACGAAATAAAGAAGCCGTGCGGCGCGCCGACGGCGCAGGGATCAAGGTTGCGCTTTCGACAGGGCGCCCTCTTTGCGGGGTTCTGCCGGAGTACCTCGAGAACGTTCCGATCCGCTTTGCGATCACGACCAACGGGGCGGGGATCTATGACCTTGACAGCAAAACCTCCATTTTCGACCAGTGCATGGACTATAAGAAGGTCGCGCATCTCACGGACTATCTGATCACAAAGCACATCCATTTTGATGTGTTCATCGAGGGGGACGGGTATTCCGACGAACGGCTGGTTCCCGTCATCGAGGAGCTCGATATGCCGCCGGAGTTAAAATACTATCTGCATGGAACGAGAAAGACCGTGCCGGATATCTGTGCCTATCTCCGTGCCGCAAAACGGCCCATCCAGAAGGTGACCATGAATTTCCCGCCGAACGTTTATAAGACAGACCGCGTGGAAGTAAAGAACTTCCTGCAGGCGGATCCGTCGCTTCGTCTTGTGTCGGGCGGCTATATGAACCTCGAGATCACGGATATCTCTGTTTCCAAGGCGAAAGCGCTGTCCATCCTCGGCTCCCATCTCGGCCTTCAGAAGGAAGAGATCATGGCCATCGGAGACAGCGGAAACGATCTGGATATGATCAAAGCCGCCGGCATCGGCGTTGCCATGGGAAATGCTGTGGACGACGTAAAAGCCGCCGCGGACCTTGTCATTGAAGACAATATCCACGACGGCGTCGCTTTGATGCTGGATGAGTTAACAGAACTTTCTGCGCACTGATCAAAATTTACTACGGCGAAGCTACTCGGCTTCGTCGTTTTCTTCGTTTTCTGCTTTTTCTGCTTTTAGAAACGCATCCCAGTTATAGTGCCCGCTGGGATCCCAGATCAGCCACTCGGTCATACCGCAGCGGTAGACCGCTTCGATCTGTTCCCGCACCTCTTCGGGCCCGCATTCCCTGTAATGTTCAAGATAATCCGCGGTAAAATCCTGGAGCCAGGGGCGCACGTTGACGTTCTCCCCCTCCAAAAGATGATTGGATTTCATCAGCGACTGATACACGGTCTCTCCGGGCTCCAGATCCGGGTACTGGATCCCGAACGTCCCGTTATCATAATGGGAAGGATAGACCATGGGACTGATCGCATCCGCTTCCAGCGCAAGGCTTCGATAATCCTGCCCGATGATCTCCTGATCCGACGGAGAATGGATCACGGTTCCAAAAACGTCCAAAGAAAACGGGATCCCGATCTCTCCAAATTCCTCTCTGCAGCGCTCCGCAAACTCCAGGATCGCTTCCCGCCGGCCCTGTCCGTCACACCCCGCCATCTCGTCCGTCACCGCGGAAGGATAGCGCACATAGTCAAACTGGATCTCATCGATCCCGGCATCGGCGCAGTCTCTCGCCACTTCCAGAAGATAAGAACAGGCTTCTTCGTTTGTCGGGTCGATCCAGGAATTGTTCTTTTCATCCGTGAATACGGACCCGTCCTCATTCTTTAAGACCCAGTCCTCCTTTACCTCCCGGATATAGGGATCGCGGAACGCCACCAATCTTCCGATGGTATAGATCCCACGGTCATGAAGAACGCCGATCATCCCGGGAAGGTCCGCTAACGCCATGCGGACAGCCCCCGTTTCCGTTACGAGCGGGGAATCCGTCTCAAACACGACCCTTCCCTCATCATCCTTCACGTCAAAAACGATCGTATTCAGTTCCGTCCCTTCCATCTGGGAAAGGAAGTTTTCCTCCCGGATCTTTTTCGTTCCCATAGCCCAGGCGGACACATAGATCCCCTTCACTGCTTCAGGGTAATACTGGCTTTTCAGCTGCTCCCGCGGGCCGGTTTCTTCCATCTCGCTGCCATCTGCGGACGCTTCATCTTCTGTTTCTTCGTCCCCGGGATCCTCTTCCTCAGCCTTCTCTGTTTCCACTGCCTCCGAACTCTCTTCTTCTGTGGCAGCAGGTTCAGCTGTTTCTACGGCTGCTTCCGGCACTTGTGCATCCGCTTCCGCCGTTTCCACGGCAGCTTCCGTCGAGCCGGCCGTTTCCTCCGGCGCCCCGGCCTTATTGCCGTTTAGAATACCGGCGACCAGCAGAACCACTAAAATAGCCCCGACGATCGCTATACTGATCCATTTACGCATGATCTCTCCCTCTTTTAAGTAAGCGTTACTCTTCCGGTGCGACACACTGGATCCCCAATTCCTCCAGCTGTTTTTCGTCCACGGTCCCCGGTGCGTCCGTCATCAGATCGGATGCGTCCTTCACCTTCGGGAACGCGATCACATCGCGGATCGACGAAGCATGGACCATGTGCATGATCAGGCGGTCCAGCCCGTACGCAAGCCCCGCGTGCGGCGGCACACCATAACGGAATGCCTCCAGGAGGAAACCGAACTGCTCATGCGCCCGTTCCTTCGTAAAGCCCAGCACCTCCAGCATTTTTTCCTGAATGTGGTCCTGATGGATACGGACCGAACCGCCACCGAGCTCCGTACCGTTTAACACAATATCATACGCCTTGGCGCGTACCGAACCCGGATCGGAATCGATGCGCTCCCAGTCCTCTTCCATCGGCATCGTGAAGGGATGGTGCATGGCAACGAACCGCTCCTCTTCGTCCGACCACTCCAGCAGCGGGAAATCCGTGATCCATAAGAATTCATACCGGTTCGGATCAAGAAGCCCGTCCTCTTCGGCGATCATGAGGCGAAGCGCCCCAAGCACGTTCCACACGATCTTATTCTTATCCGCTGCAAACAAAAGCAGGTCTCCCGGTTCGCCGTCCAACGCCTTCACCAGCGCCTCCAGCTCCTCCGGCGTCATGAACTTCGCAAAAGAGGACTTATAGGTCCCGTCCGCATTGACCGCCAGGTAGGCAAGTCCCTTGGCTCCGCAGCCCTTCGCAAACTCCACGAGCTTATCGATCTTCTTGCGCGGCATCTCCCCATGCCCCTTCGCATTGATCGCGCGGACCGAGCCGCCCGCTTCCAAGGCGCCTGTAAAGACACCGAAGCCGCAGCCCTTTACGACTTCCGACACATCATGCAGCTCCATCCCGAAACGGATATCCGGCTTATCGCTGCCGAAACGGTCCATTGCTTCCTGCCAGGACATCCTCTTCATCGGCAGCGGGATCTCCACGCCGATCGCCTCACGGAACACATACTGCATCAGCCGCTCGTTCACATCGATCACATCATCCACATCCACGAAGGAAAGCTCCATATCAGCCTGTGTAAACTCAGGCTGCCTGTCCGCGCGCAGATCCTCGTCACGGAAGCACCTTGCGATCTGGAAATACCGATCATAACCGCTGACCATCAGAAGCTGCTTATAAAGCTGCGGGCTCTGCGGCAGCGCGTAAAAATGCCCGGAGTGGATCCGGCTCGGCACGAGGTAGTCTCTCGCCCCTTCCGGCGTGGATTTGCAGAGCATCGGCGTTTCGATCTCGAGAAACCCTTCTTTGCTCATAAACTCTCTCATAAGCTGCGCGACCTTGCTGCGCAGGATCAGATTCTTTTGGATATCGGGCCGGCGCAGGTCAAGATAGCGGTATTTCAGCCGCAGTTCATCCCTGGTCTGGCTGTTTTCCGTGATCTCAAACGGCGGAACCTCGGATTCCGAAAGCACGGTCAGAGAAGACGCGATAACCTCGATCTCCCCCGTCTTCAGGTTCTCATTCACAGCCGCGGTCCGTTTCTCGATCGTTCCGGTCACTGCCAAAACAAACTCGGCGCGAAGATTTCCGGCCTTTTCAAAGCTCTCCTTCCCGCACCGTTCCTCATCAAACACGATCTGCAAAAGCCCGCTCCGGTCCCTCAGATCGATAAAAATAAGGCTTCCCAGATTTCTTCTTTTCTGTACCCAGCCCATCACCGTAACCTGTTCCCCGAAAGGCAGTCCCACTACCTCGGTACAGCGGTGAGTACGATGCAGGCCCTTCATTGATTCTGCCATAGCTTTAACTCCTTATGTAAATTCTTGAAATGATACAAACAGAACGGCCGGACTTCCCGACCGGCCGTTTCTGAATAATACTCCCTTAGGGAAATAAGATTTAGTCCACGCGGAAGAACGAAATGCTCTCCTGCAGATCCGCAGCCACTCTCGAAAGCTCATCCGCCTCATCCACAACCGAGATCATGTTCTGCGAAAGCTCGGTCAGCGACGCTGATGTTTCCTGCGTGGAAGCCGCGTTCTGCTCGGCAATGGCGGAAAGTGATTCCACAGCGGAGATGATCGCGTTCTTGTCGTTGTTCACGGATTCGACGAGGCGTTCGATCGCCTTGTTTCCTTCCTCTGTATCCTCTAACTGCCGTCCCATGTCGGTGAAAGCATCCGTCATATGATCGAAAGCGATCGATTCGTTTCCGGTCGCCTCCTTGATCGTCTGCGTCAGGCTCTTGTTCTGATCGGAAAGAGCCGAGATCCGGCCGAGCATCTCGGTGATCTCCTTGGCGGACTTATCGGATTCCTCCGCCAGCCCTTTGATGTTATCCGCAACAACCGCAAAGCCCTTGCCGGCCTCGCCCGCGCGGGCAGCCTCGATGGAAGCGTTCAGCGCCAGCAGGTTCGTCTGGCTCGCGATGCCGATGATGGCTTCTGCCGCCTTGCTGATCTCCTCCACCACAACGGCGGTTTCGTTCACGGAATCCTGTACACGTCCTGCGATCGCATCTGTTTCCTTATCGTCGATCTTCAGTTTTTCAAGCTGCTTCTGGATATTCACGGAGTTCTG
>JAEESA010000010.1 GCA_016286115.1 Lachnospiraceae bacterium | reverse complement strand
TTCCCCGGACAGGCAAAAGAGGATAGCCTCCATACGGTTTCTGAAATCTACAATGACCCGGGGATTCCGGAGACGCTGAAGGAGGTGTCGGATGTTCTGGACAAGCTGGAGAGCATGGGAGCCCTTGGGATCCGTAAAAGGCTTTTACATCCCGGCTTCCCGGTGGAGCAGGGCATCTTAAGGGAGTACTCCGTGCTGGAATTGTCTGAGCATATAGTGAGGCGTTCGGACCGCGGATTTAAGGTCCGCTCATACAATGTATACTGGAATACTTATTTAAATCTTTGGCATGAGGCGTGGAAGCTTCTGATCTCCTGCGGGCCGGACAGGCAGATCTATGATCTTTATGCAAAGACCGTGGAGGAAATACCGGAGTATGAAAAAGTGGAATGCAATGGGATCGCGCCTTCCATGTGGAGAGCCTGTTATTATTCGTTCATGAGAGAACTGGCTTCAGAGATTGCCGGCGCGAGGACGCTTCAGGGGGTAAAGGCCCGCTATGCGAAGCTTGAAGAAGAGACAGATCTTTATGACTGGCTGAATGCGTTTTATGAGGCTGTGGGAAGATACCTTGCCTCCATGGCGGATATACCCTACCCGGATCAGGAAGGGACATTCCGGCCGCTGTTCTCACTGAAAAAGGATGAGATGAAATATGAAGAGCTGAAGGTGATCCTGACCGCTTTTTCGGATCAGAACGAGGGGAACAGGATCGCGCAGAGGCTGCTTGACCGCAGGATCGCCAATACGCATACGTTTCTTTCCTCCTGCACGGATCAGGAGGTGGCGCAGAGGATCGGGGCAGAGGTGAGCGCAGTACTTTCGAAGGGAAGCCTTTCGCTTGCGCCCGATCACCATCAGGAGGCGTGTTCCAGGCTCCTTGCCTGGATCAGGCAGAATTCGGAACTGGCGAATGTGCTGTTCCCCGCGTTTTCGAACGAGGAAGATCAGATGAAGCTCCTTACGCCTCAGGCAGCAGTCCGTTTGCAGAGAGATGCGGACGACCTTGAACTTTTGATGCAGGTGCTGGGAGAAACGGATCCCGAAAAAGCCATGAAAAAAATCCAGCGGCTCAGGGAGAAGGAAGAGAGGGAAGAGATGGGGCAGGCTTTTGACGAAGGCGGCATTTACTACGACCCTGTATCGGACGTGTATTTTGAAGGAGCGATGGGGATGGCTGGCGATGACGTTCTGCGCAGGATCGGAAAAGGCGGAGAGCAGTACGCATACGACGAGCTGAAGAACGCCTTCCTTAACGAGGGCTTTGTAAAGGCTCCGGATAAAGAAGAAACGAAAAATCTTTGCTGCCTTGTGAAAGGGGAAAGAAAGCTCACGCTTGAACTGGCGGACAGAGAAAACTACCACCAGAGCGGATACGATATCCGTGTTGAAATAGAAGACCCCGGAAAGGAGCCCGTTATCCTCTATAAAGAGGTGAAAACGCATACGCCCGGAAGCGTCCGCGCCGGTGAGATCAATCTTTCCGATGAGCAGATGATCCTGGCAGCGAATGCCGGAGAAAACTATTCGGTGCTGCATGTGGTCTATGATCATAAATTCTGGAAAGGGATCAGCATGCGGGAACTGAATAACCCTGTCCGGCTGATCGGAATGAAGAAACTTTTGAACATGCGCAAGGGCTACCAGTTCCGGGAGGTAGTGGCATGAAGGCCTGACGAAGACATAGGATCGGAGGGATAAAGATGGGTGTTATCGATATGGTGGCAACAGGAAGGAACATAGAAAAACTCAGAGAGGCGGCCGGCCTTTCCGTTAGGGAACTGCAGGACGTTTTCGGCTTCTCCACGCCGCAGGCGATCTACAAGTGGCAGAAGGGGATTTCCATGCCCAAGATCGATAACATGATCGTTCTGGCGGAATTAATGGGGGTGACTATGGACGAGATCATCGTAGTGAAGAGGCAGGATGTGTGATCATTCCTCAAACACCTCAAATTCCCATCCCCCGGCTTTAAGCGCCTTTGTGATCGTAAGGAACTCCGTTTCGTCTCTGTCGTAGAAAGCGATAACGTTGACGCCGGCTTGGTATTGAATGTTCACGTCGTGGTCCGAAAGGAGCTGCCCCGGGAATGTGTTCTTGTTCCCTGTGCCGGTGCGGACAAAGAGGACGCGGTAAGCCTTGCCCTTTTTCTCCATCAGTTTCATGAGGTAACAGAGCATGCGGACGTGGGAGGGGAAAGAAATCTTCACGCCGTTTAAGAGATCCGCCTGGAGCTTTTTCTCCAAAAGGGCGGATCCGCGCACCCGGCCGCCGTCATCGGAGGAGACACCCATGATCGTGGAGGGCTTGATATCGCCGCTGTCGATAAGACCGACGAAGATCTTGGCAAGATTGGGGTCAAACTGCGTTCCGGAGCAGGCCAGCAGTTCGTTTCTCACTCTTTCATCGGAAAGGCGTTTTCTGTAGACACGGTTGCTGGTCATGGCATCATAACTGTCCGCGATCGCCAGGATCCGCGCCAGCAGCGGAATGTCCTCGCCGGAGAGGCCGTCGGGATAGCCGGTGCCGTCATAACGTTCATGGTGGTACCGGATGCCGTCGAGAAGTCCTTCCACTTCTTCGTCCAGCGACTGCATCACCTCATACCCGATCTCGGTGTGCTTTTTCATCAGGGAGAATTCTTCCGGCGTCAGCTTTCCGGCTTTGTTCAGCACGTTGTCGGCGACACCGATCTTTCCGATGTCGTGCACGAGGCCGATATAGTGGATCCGAAACACATCTTCCGGGGTCAGGCCATAGTCATCGGCGATCTCCTGCGCCAACCGCTCCGCGTAGAGCCCGACACGCTCCGAGTGACCGCCGGTGTACTCATCCCTTGCGTCGATGGCACCGGCGATGGTCTCGATGGTGCTGACCGTCATGGCTGTCCGGCGCTGCTCATGCTCTTCCCTCGCGCGCTTATTATCCGCGATCACCTGCACGACAGCGCAGAACATCATCAGGATCAGCCCGATGCAGATATAGATACCCAGCGGCTGCGACCGGTTCACCCAGAACGCTGCCAGCTCGCAGAGCGTAAAGATCAGGAAGAACCCCATGCCGCAGGCGTTATAGATATATTTTTTGATCCTTCCGGTGCGGATATCCGTGATGGTCCCGATCACGAAAACGATGGCCACGGGAGCGGACATGATATGCGAAAAAACGAGCGTACTATAGAGATCGCACACGCCGGTGAAATGCAGGATCAGATTGAGGATAAACTGCGTAAAAACAATAGTTTGCGCGACAAGGAACCGTTTATGATAGGTCCGGTGCTGCACCGCGTCAAAATAGAGGCTCGCGAAAACCGCGATCATCTCCACCGTAAAATAGGCAAAATAGCCCGATAGCGAAGCCCTCTGGAGAAAGAGCTGCCGGATCCTGGATTCGCTGAGGATCCATAGAGAAATATCCACCACCAGAGTGCCCAGGAACAGGAGAGCCGCGACATCGGTAAGGCTCCTCCGATATGTGATCAGGATCCCGAAGATAAGGAGCAGGCCCATGACCATGGTGATAATGGCGATGATGGTAACGACAATGTTGCTCCTGATCTGCCCGTACCACCCGTTGTTGCCATACCCGAGGCTCACGCTGTTGAGTGTGGGGTTGTTCTTGATCGTAATATGGTATTCCACTGTCTTGCCTGCGTCATCATGCGTAAGCTGCGTTACGATATAGGCGCTGGGCAGGTTATACATGTCGAAGGGAAGGGTGTCCGACGAGTATTCGTCTCGTAAGGCGCCGTCGATGAACACGCGGATATCCTGCATGGAGGAGCGGATCATGAGGCTCATGCCGTCCGTGACATTTTCCGGCAGCGTTTTCGACAGCACGAGCTTGTCCCCGTCTTTGGCGTCTGCCTGCGCGGGGAGATCCAGTTCCTCCGCCTCGCCGTCCCGGTAAAGCGTCCAGCCGCTGCTGAAGTCCGCTGTCTCAAAGGACCCCATATCGGCTTCTCCGGTTGTATTGCCGTCAAACACGGCGATGATAACGATCACGATCGTGACGCAAAGCACGATAAGGCTTCCCCAGCGGATGTACTTCCCGAGGAACCGGAACAATTTGCTGTTTTCGTTCGCTTTGACTTTATCAAACATAACTCCATTATACACGCACGGCGGTGAATTTCAAACGCAGATGACGGGTTTCAATTCAGCGGCCTGCCTGACTGTATGGAGGGACTTTCCGATGCGGTCTCAGATTTCTTCTTTTAATTGTCAATTGTGGTATGCGAAAAATGGTTCTGCAAACGGAAGATGATTTGGTTGAAAATGTGCAAAATCTATCGTATAATTGACCAAAGGCCATACTTTTACACAAATTTTGGTTAATTATAAAGAGTTTTTGGAGGATTGCATGAGCATTATCGGGAGACATGCAGAGCAGGACATTCTTTTCGAATGCGTAAATTCGAAACGGCCGGAATTTCTGGTGGTTTATGGGAGAAGGCGGGTTGGTAAGACGTTTCTGATAAAGGAATATTTTAACGACCATTTTTCTTTTTATGCCACAGGGGTGCCGAATGCAAAAACCAGGGATCAGCTGAGGGTCTTTGGTCAGGAACTGATAAGATATAGCTGCGAAGAGAAAAAAGCGCCTTTGGATTGGTTGGAGGCATTTGAGCGACTTCGGAGATTATTGGAGGACGGTAAGGTCTTCAAACATCCCGGCGTGGGGAAAATGGTTGTGTTTCTGGATGAGCTTCCGTGGATGGATACGGCGAAGTCGGATTTCAGAATGGCGTTGGACTATTTCTGGAACAGCTGGGGCTCTTCAAGAAAAGATCTATTGCTGATCGTTTGCGGGTCGGCAACCTCCTGGATCATGGATAATATATTGAATGATACCGGAGGCTTGTATAACCGCATCACAAGACAACTTCATCTGGCTCCGTTTACGCTTCGGGAATGTGAAATGTTCTTGAATAACGAGAACGGAGCAGTTTCAGAAAAACAGGTGATGGATTTCTATATGGTGTTCGGAGGGATCCCATATTATCTGAATATGTTCGACAGGCGCCTGTCCGTAGCTCAAAACATAGATATGCTCGTGTTTGATGAAAACGGGCCGCTTCATTCGGAGTATTCTATTCTCTTTCGCACGCTTTTTAAGCATGCAGAAAAATATGAAGCGATCATCAATTTTATGGCGAAAAGAAAATCCGGAGTGACGCGAGGTGAACTTCTGAAGAATGCCGATATTGTCCAGGGCAATACACTGACAAAAATCTTGAGAGAGCTCACGGAATGCCATTTTATCCGAAAATACAGGAATTTTACAAAAAATAGCCAGGAGTGCATATACCAGATCATAGACCCCTTTGTTCTGTTCTGCCTGAATTTTGTCAGCGATAGCAGAATTCCGGACTGGTCATCCTTTATTGGTTCTCCCGGATACTATGCCTGGAGAGGAAATGCCTTCGAGGTTTTGTGTCTGAATCATCTTCCGGAGATCAGGGCAGCTCTTGGGATCTCGGGAGTCAGTACGATGGAGTGCGCCTGGAGAAGCAAAAAGTCTGAACCGGGAGTTCAGATCGATCTGCTGATCGATCGAAGAGACGACATCATTAATGTTTGTGAAATGAAGTATTCGGATGGGGAATATGTGATCGACCGCGACTATGAAACAAAGCTGAAAGAAAAATGCAGAGCCTTCCGTGATGAGACAGGAACGAAGAAAACGGTTCAGCTTGTAATGATCTCGGCGGAAGGATTGAAACGCAATGCTCACTCAGATATTGTGATGCGGCTTGTTACCGGAGGAGATCTTTTTCGGTAGGCCTAAAAACCAAGGGGAAACATCATCCCGGAGCCTTCTCTTCTCAAATAGGATGATAACCGGATGATCCTGTTAGACAGGAGAGGTTAGCGGACATAGGAAAGAACGGGGATTTATTCACTTTCTTTGATGACCTGATCGCCGGGCTTGGCTCCCGGATCGCAAACGTTTCCCGGATCAAATACGTCTGAGTACGGTCAGGTCGCGATCATGGTCTCCAGTGTTTCAAAGAGCAGCTCCGGTTCCACGGGCTTGCTGAGGTGCGCGTTCAGGCCGGCCTGAAGGGATTTCTGAACATCTTCGTCGAAGGCGTTTGCAGTCATCGCGATGATCGGGATCGTCTTTGCATCGGGCCGGTCGAGCTTCCTTATGGCTTCCGTGGCGCCGAGGCCGTCGAGCACCGGCATCCGGATATCCATGAGGATCGCGTCATAGGTCCCTTCCGGATTGTCCTTAAACATATCCACAGCGATCTGCCCGTTTTCCGCATGGTCAACTTCCATGCCTCTGGCGCCCAGAAGTTTTTTCATGATCTCTGCGTTGATCAGGATGTCCTCCGCGACGAGGATGTGCTTCCCGTTTAAGTCTGCCTTTTTCGGAGCCTGTTCATTCATGTGCTTTGCGCTGATCGCCTTGCTGAACACACTGAGAACGCTGGAGGCAAACAGAGGCTTCGTCATAAAGCTGTCAACACCCGCATCCATAGCCTCTTCCTCGATCTCTTCCCAGTTGTAGGCGGTGAGGATGATGATGGCGGCGTTGTCCGTAAACTGCCGGCGGATCTTTCTGGTCACTTCAATACCGTCCGGATCCGGCATCTTCCAGTCGACGAGGATCATGTTATACGCCTCATGGCGCGCCTCGCCTATTTTCAGCATCTCCAGAGCTTCCTGCCCGTCGGTGCACGTATCCGAAAGGATGCCGACCTCATCCAGCACCAGCTTCGCGTGCTTCAAAGCTTCCGGGTCGTCATCGATGACAAGGACGCGGATATCCTGCGGACGGATCTCGGTGGCACTACTTTCCTTGTCGGAGATCCGCAGGGTGACCGTTACGGTAAAACAAGACCCTTTCCCCTTCTCACTTTCCACTTCGATATCACCGTTCATCATCTCCACGATCCGTTTCGAGATCGCCATACCAAGGCCTGTGCTCCCGTATTTATCGGAGCGGGTTTCTTCCTCCTGCTCGAAGGCGCCGAACACCCTCGGAAGGAAGTCCTTATCCATACCGATACCGGTGTCTTTGATGGTGAATCGAAGGCTTGCGTTCCCGTCAAACTCACGGAGCGTTTCGACATAAAATGAAACGGTTCCGGGAGCGGGCGTGTACTTGACGGCGTTTCCGAGGATGTTCAAAAGAACCTGCATGAGCCTCATGTCATCGCCGATGTAGTAGTCGTTTACATGGCCGTTGATGCCGCACTTATAGCTGAGTCCTTTTTCCTGGCACTGGCCGTCGATCATGGTATTGATCTGCTCCAACATGCTGCGGAAGGAGAACTCCTCGTTTCGGATCAGCATCCGGCCGCTTTCGATCCGGCTCATATCCAGGATGTTGTTGATAAGATGGAGAAGATGGTCTGTGCTGGCGCTGATCTTTTCGAGACAATCCCTTGTTTCATCCGGAAGATCGGGATTGCTTAAGGCGATGCTGTTCAGCCCGATGATCGCGTTCATCGGAGTGCGGATCTCATGGCTCATGGAGCTTAAGAAGGCGGTTTTTGCGGCGCTGGCTGCCTCAGCCTGGTCGAGGGCGTCCGCGAGCGCTGCGTTTCGTTCCAGCTCTTTTCTGGTCTCGCTGTCCACGTTGGAGAGGCCGACGCCGACGGCATGGATCGTATTGTCAGCGGAATCCGAGGGGCGGGTCACGCCTGCCATCCGAAGCAGTTCATAGTGCTTCCAGCCGTCCCAGTCGGCCAGATACCGGAAGGAGATGAGCTGCTCTTTTGCAAGGGCCGTTCGTATATTCTCCGGACGGATGAATTCGAGAAAGGCTTCCCGGTCTTCTTCAACAACGTATCTTTCGGCATAGAGCTTAAAGCGTTCCGAAAAAGTGATGCGATCGCCTTCCTTGGTGTTGCCCGGGAATCCGGGAGCCGTACGGTAGCAGATGGCGTTGTCCTGATCCAGATCCACATAGTAAATACTGCGGTAATCCCGGGACAGGGCGTTGATCATCTTGTCGGCTTCGAGCTTCTCACTTTCCTGCGCAAG
This sequence comes from Lachnospiraceae bacterium, assembly GCA_016286115.1. Taxonomy (GTDB): domain Bacteria; phylum Bacillota; class Clostridia; order Lachnospirales; family Lachnospiraceae; genus RUG12461. Next base: position 20,943 of record JAEESA010000010.1, on the reverse strand, counting down.
AAGCTTTTCCTGAAGGGCAAGACGCTGCTCCAGCTCTGCCTTTGTCTTTCGGTTGTGGCGGATCTGTAAGAAGATGACCAGGATGACCACGGCCAGAATGATGAGGATGATCACCGCTATATTCCGCTTGACAAAATGGGTAAGGACGGTGGATGTGTCCGGAGAAGAGTATACGGCGAGCGAGGTCTCGATCATCGATAAGGGCACGAGATTGATGGTATTGTCCAGGATCGAATAGAGATCGGTGTCGCTGCGCCGAACGGCAAAGCACATGGGCATCGACGCATTGGTGGTGAGGGCGGAGAGATTGTACTTCTCCCGAAGCTCTTCCGTGAGCGCAACGCGGTAGCTGCTGATCAGCGCCGCGTCTGCTTCCCCGGCTTCTACGGCGCGAAAGCAATCTTCGTTGCTCTTGCAATATATCACTTCCCAGTCGGGGAAGACGTCTCGGACAAACAGCTCCTTACTGACATCATATTTTTCGATGGCAACGGTCGTGTCTGTGTCGCTGATGGCGGACGCGCGATCCGCCATGCGGACGCAGGCGTACATCTCCGCCTGCATGACCGGAGACGTCACAAGAAGGCCCCTTTGTTCACTGTCATAGGCCGACATATTGATCGGGAAAACACAGTCCGTTTCTTGGGCAAGCAGGGCGTCGATCGCTTCTTCTGTCGTCTGGTACGGCTCCGGTTCAAAATCGATTGTGGCGTTTTTATTACAGTTGGTGGCAAGCGTAAGGAACTCATCCAGAGCGCCGACCAGAGTCCCCGTCGTTTCGTCATAATCGCAGAACGGAAGGCGGTCGTTCGCATAACCGACCCGGATGGGGCCGTGTGCTTCCAACCATTCCACTTCCTCATGATTTAAATATGCGCTTGCGCCGGAACCCGTTGCGTACCTCTCGTAGAGCTCCTGGTTGTAGTACATGTTGTTGTCCTGGATGCGGCTCAGCGCATAGTTCAATTCGTCAAGGAGGTCTTCCCGGTCTTTATTGACAGCGAAATAGAAATCGGACTCACCGATCTTTTCCACAGGTATGTAAGTGTCCACATTCCAGATCGAATCCAGAGTCAGAAAAGCATCGAGTTCACCGTTCGTCAGCAATTTAAGAGATTCCTGCTCGGTTATGTCCAAAGGAATGACCTCGGCCTCGACCCCGTTTTCCGCTTCCCATTCGAGGAACATGCCTTCCTGAATGCTGCCCCGGTTGACACCGATCTTCTTTCCGTTCAAGGTGTTGTGCCTCCCCGGCAGGATCTCGTCGTTGTCCGCATCGATAAAGAGGTAGTACGACTCCGCGCCCATGGAATAAGACGGGAAAAGCATTTCATGGGAGCGCTCCTCGGTGTAGGAAACATCGCTCATCAGGTCGATCTCGCCGGCTTTGAGCATGTCGAGGAGCTCCGGCCAGCTGCCTTCCACATATTCATATTCCCAGCCGGTGTAGGCTGCGATCATCTGCTGGTAATCATAGGCATAGCCGGAACGCCTTCCGAATTTATCGATCTGGTTGAACGTGGATTCATACCAGCCGACCCGGACGACTTTACTTTCATTTGTATTTGATTGCGCATAGGCATGGATCTGCAGAGAACCGGCAGGGAATGCTGCGAGCAGCAAAAAGAGGATGATGGACAGGATGGTTTTTGACAAACGCGTGTTTCTCATATCTTCCGGTCTCCTTAATAGACGAACCACCAATGGTATCTCATTTTACCAAAATTTTGCCGGTTTGTCGATATTTATAAACATATGGATCCTCTAGATGTGTACAGTAACATCTTGTTGCCAAAGCGATTTTTTGATATATTTTATGGTGGCTAAAAATATAAAACGCATCAGGGAGAGTGGCTCGTATAATTTATATATTTGTGTAGTTAGGAGGGAAAAATGGTTTTAACTGGCATTGGAGAACTGAACAGGGACGCATTTGCGAATCTGCTCCCGGAATGGGAGGAAGAGGATTCCGTTGAGATCGGTGTGATCGAAGACGGGAAGGCGGTCGGAGCGGCGGTGTTTTCAGAGCATGGAGACGCTCTATTTTTGCAGCATCTTTTCGTGGTGCCGGAATATCGCCGGAAGGGGCTGGCCACCGCTCTGCTCACGGGATTTTTTAAGGAGCTGAAGGATGAACCGCTGAAGGAGGTTCTGGTCAATTTCCGGGATGACGCAGAGGGCATGGAAATGTTTTTGCTGAAGCAGGGATTTCGGCTGTTTACCGATGCGGAGATCCTCAGGGCTCCTGCCGAGGAGATCCTTCATTCGAAGGTAGCGAGATCTCTTTTGAAAACGACAGGCAAGGGAAAGGTTTTGTCGATCAGTGAGCTTCTGGCGGATGAAAGAAGGGCTGTTGCGCGTCTTCTTGACGAAGAAAAGATGGAGACGGATCTGATCAACGATCCGGAGCTTTATGAGCCGCTGTCCTTTGTGATCCAGGATCCGGATACGGGAGCCTTAAGATCCTGTGTTTTATGTGAGAAGGATGGCAAAGAGGTCACAGTGCTTTTGCTCGCCAATGTTTCCCATCAGCCGGCGGATCTGGCGGAGCTTTTTCGGACCATGATACGCAATGCGAATAACGAAGGCCTTGAGGATGCGGAGCTGGTCTTTTTATCGAACAGGGAAGGGATCGTGGAAACGGTGGAACATCTGATGGACGATCCTTCAAAGCTGAAGCGGGATGGGTATATGTTTGTCGGAAGAATGCGTCTCAGAGAAGAAGATTACTGGCTCAGAGACTTTATCCTTAAGGAAAGAGAGGGGAAATAAAAATGTCAGAACAGAGTATTCAGATCAAAGATGAGAAAAAAGTTGAACTGGAAAGAAAGATGGAGCAGTTCAAGGAAAAAGCGAAGGTCATGATGGGACAGGATGATGAAAAACTGGTGGCCACAAAGGAATCGCTGAGACGCAAGTTTTCCGACGTATCCTTCGTAACGCGGCAGTACACAGCTGAATCCTTTCAGTCCGGGGTGATCGCATCTTACGGCAGATTATATGGGGGAAAGACCTTAAGTAAATCCGATCAGGCAAAACGGATGCAGAAAGCAGCGCAGAAAGCGGTACTTCAGAGGGATCTTATGAGAGAAACCCACGACTATCTGGAGGAGCGGGATAAGGTGCTGATGCCCAAGATGGAGAAAGCGGTTTTGTCGGCGGGCGCAACGAACATCAGCCGTCACATGAGCCTGATGCAGGAGAATAATCCGTACGCGGAGCTCATTCGGGACTGGGCGGCGCTTGAGGATCTTGAGGAAAGAAAAGCCATTTCGATCATAAACGATTTTTCGAAGATGGAAAATACGAAGAATGCCGTTAAGTACATGCACCAGGAGTTGATGAGCGCAGATCTTTCGCAGTTCGAATATAAAAATGACAAGGAATTCGTAACCAACCTGAAGCAGAAATATGCGAAGCTCCGCGCATATGCGCATATTGCAGAGACGGAGAAAATGGAACTTGGCGGCAACGGAGGCAAATACGAGGTCGACAAGCTGGAACTGAGGGCGAGGCTTAAACTGGTGCTGGAGATCAAGGAGGACTATGAAAACCGCATGATCCTGATGCAGTCTCCGTATTATGTTATGCTGGCCGGAAAGGACGTGCTCAATGTTTCGGACAAGAAATTTGCTCTCTGGAAAAAGAACCTGCTGAAATACAATATGAATCCGGGACTTTTGGCTTATCTGGAAACTATTGAAAAGCAGCGGAAGCAGAAGACCTTCCGGAAGGGAGACGTACTTGCAGACCGGCTGAAAAAGGAAACGGAGCAGCTGAGAAAGGAAGATTATAAAAAAGGCAGTTCGGAATACAAAAAGGTAATGAAGGAAGTGGAAGAATTCGCCAAAAAGAAGAAGTCGAAAGATTACCGCGGGACGATGCCGGATCCTGCTCTGAAAAAGAAAAATCCGAAGCAGTATCAGGCGGAGGCCGATAAATACCGTAAAACACTGAAGGAGTATTTTGAAGAGAAGGGCCATGAAATAGCTTCTAAAACAGAAAAAGCGACCCGGCAGAATTGCGGAGAGATCGTTCCGAAAATGGGGGGAGATCTTCTGGAGGGCTTCGGGATCGAAGATTTCCCGAAGTCGGCTGCTTTGAATGAGAAGTATTTAACGGACAAGGAGTTTAGGGACAGAGTCGGAGGAGATCCCGATTATGCCAGGAAATTCGAAAAGGAACAGGAACACGAGATCGATCTTTTGAATCAGATGAACGATGCCGCCGAGGTCAATCTTCTCGCAACGGCGTATGAAGATGATTATGAAGAGCATGCCTATATTTCCAAAAATCCTTTGTACTCCAAGGAGGAGATAGCAAACATTGAATTATTCAGGAGTTATTGCGTAGATGCATTGCTTCCGATCGGCGAAACCTATGAAACCAAAAAGCGCCAATATGTGCTGAACACATACGAAATGTTTAAGTCCCGCGCCCGCGCCAAGGTTGCGCTTACAAGAGATCCGGCTCATCCCGAAACCAAGGATTATAAGGCATGGGTCAAGCTCGATCAAATGATGAAGGAAGCGAATTGCGAACTGGATAAGGATATCATAGATAAAGCATACAAAGATGCTGAGTCAAATCACAAAGAGACGGATGAGGCATGGAAGAAGGAACATGCGGATGTGCTGGAGACCCACAGCTTAACGGTGGGAGGCGTGGAGTTCCCGTTCCCGCAGCTGACGGCGAAGATCGGCTATTTCAATGGATCGGATGGGAGGTATTTTCTTGACGCGAATAAGAAGCCTGTGAGCTTAAAGGATCTTCTGCTGGGCAAAAAGCCGCTGCAGGCGAAAGAAGGCGTGACGCCGGAAATGCTGAAGGAGGCTTATAATGATCTGCTTCCGGAGTTATTAAAGCACCAGGCGTACACAAAATTCCAGATCACGGAACGGCTTTGGCTGGACGGCATAGCGAACATGGAGATCGTTCATGCCGAGATGGTCAACTTTGAAGAACAGCTTTGCCCGAAGCTGGCGAAATTCCTTTCGCTGGTGGATCTCAAATAACATAAAGGAGAGGTATACATATGCTGCTTTATTCGACGATATTGGACATCAAAGAAAACGTGACCAAGGATGACTTTATTCAACTTGTTATCGAATGGAATCAGACCAGCAACCATGATGAAAATATCATCAAAGGGATCTCCTGGAACGGAGAAAGGAACATCCGCTTCGGGAACGATAAGCTGTGGCTTGAGATCATCGAATACCGGAATAAGAACATCATCGCGGTTCGTTATGAGAAGGTCGCAGATGACGGCGCCATATGGGATACGGACTACATCATGAACTTTGATGAGATGCGCATGGCGATCCGGCTGGACAGAAGCTATCTGGAAGAAGCCGTTGTGACAAATAAGGAGTTTTCCACGCCGCATTTTGTGACGCTGCTGATCCAGAAAGGCTTCTTGAAAAAGGACGGGGATTTCGAGGTGATGCGGGATGCGCTGGAGATCGACGGGAATAACGCGGCGCTTTTGAATGAGGTCATTGAGGGAACAGCAAAACATCAGCTTCCGATCGTCTATGTATCAAAGACCTTTGCAAATACAGAGCCTCTGCACGTGGGGTGGCTGTGCAGCCGGCTGAAAGGCACGGCGCATGTGCTTGTGCAGAAAGATAACTCATTCACCGCACAATTGCGCTCAGCCTGCGCCGGAAAAAATATGTATAACGGGGCGATCGGGATCTACTATCCGAATGATGCGCTGGGAACGAAAATATGCATGTATAAAGAGGGCTATGAGAAACAGCTGCTTGATAAAGTCGTGAATTTCGTTCTGCAATACAGCGTGCTGCAGCGGATCGATACGCTCTATACCTGGCAGGGCGTGAGCAATTCGCTTTTGAAGGACCGTCTGGCGAGCCAGAGGGAGGAGCGTCTGGAGGCGGAACGCGCCAGGGCGGAAGCGGAAGAAGAAAAAAACAAGGCGGATGACCGGGCTGAAGAAGTATATGAGATCGTGGATGAGGAATTGAAGGCGCTGCAGAGGCAGGTGGAGGAACTGACCCGCGATAATATGATCAAGGATTGTGAGAATCAGGCGCTGAGGGAAAAGCTTGCACAGGTGGATGCGAAGCCCGTGCTGGTCCAGGGGGAGGAAGAGGACCTGTACCCGGGCGAAATACGGGACATCGTGCTCGCGGCGATCAGTGAACATCTGGACAGAAATATAAAAAAGGGCTCCAGGAGAGAGCATGTTCTGGCAGATATACTAAACAGCAACAAGTACGAAAAGCTTTCCGAGAAAAAAAGAGAAGCGCTGAAGAACCTCTTCAGCGGGTATACCGGCATGAATGCTTCGCTTAAGAGTGGATTGCAGGAGCTTGGATTTACCGTAAAGGAAGAAGGAAAGCACCATAAACTGATACTGGGCGATGATCAAAGATATTGGACTACGCTGGCATGCACACCGGGCGACAACCGCGGCGTGAAAAACGAGGTGTCTGATATCTGTAACAGTATGTTTTAAGGTTTTGCAGCGGGGAACCGGACAAAACGGCCTGAAAACAGGAAGCGTCGGGGAAAAACTACCGGCGCATCGGGAAAGGAGAGTTCATGAACATAGCAGCGAAGCTGGCTGAAGAGCTGGGAATACGGGAGAGCCAGACAAAGGCGGTGATCGATCTTCTGGATGAGGGGAATACGATCCCCTTCATCGCCAGATACCGGAAGGAGGCCACGGGGTCATTAAATGATGAGGTCTTAAGGACGTTGTTTGACCGTCTGACCTATCTTCGAAATCTGGAGGAAAGGAAAGCCACGGTGCTTTCGAGCATTGAGGAACAGGGGGCGCTGACGGAGGAACTGAAGGCGGCGATCCTGGCGGCGGAAACGCAGGTGGCGGTTGAGGATCTGTACCGGCCGTATAAACCGAAGAGAAGGACCCGCGCGATGATGGCGAAGGAGAAGGGGCTGCTGCCGCTGGCGGATCTGATCCGGGAGCAGGCGATGACGGAGGCTCCTCTGAAGGCGGCGGAAGCGTTTATCGACCCGGAAAAGGGCGTGGAAACGGCGGAGGACGCGCTGGCCGGCGCGAGGGATATCCTGGCCGAGGAGATTTCGGACAACGCCGATTTCCGGACCTGGATCCGCGAGTTTACGATGAAACAAGGTACGCTTTCTTCCGAGGCGAAGGAAGAAGGAACCGAGTCGGTATATGAGATGTACTATTCCTTTGAGGAGCCGCTGATGAAGCTCCCGGGGCATCGGATCCTGGCGATCAACCGCGGGGAGAAGGAAGGGATCTTAAATGTATCCGTAAAGGCACCGGAGGAAGAGATCCTTCTCTATCTGGAAAAGAAGGTGATCACAAAACCGGAGGCAGTGACGGCGGAAACGCTGAAGGAAACGATCGCGGACGCGTATTCCCGGCTGATCTCTCCTTCGATCGAAAACGAGATCCGCCACGGCCTCACCGAAACCGCCGAGGACGGGGCGATCAAGGTCTTCGGAAAGAACCTGGAGCAGCTTCTGATGCAGCCGCCCATTGCCGGAAAGGTGGTGCTGGGCTGGGATCCGGCGTTTCGTACCGGGTGCAAGCTCGCTGTCGTGGACGCGACGGGAAAGGTTCTGGATACGAAGGTAATTTATCCGACCGCGCCGCAGAACAGGGTCGAAGAGTCGGTGAAGATCGTAAAAAGCCTGATCAAAAAGTATGGGATCTCTTTGATCTCTTTGGGGAACGGAACCGCTTCCAGAGAGTCGGAGCAGATCATCGCGGATATGTTAAAGGACGTGCCTTCGGATGTGCAGTATGTGATCGTAAATGAAGCCGGGGCGTCGGTGTATTCGGCGAGCAAGCTGGCGACCGAGGAATTCCCGGAATTTGATGTGGGACAAAGAAGCGCCGCATCCATGGCGAGACGCCTTATCGACCCGCTGGCGGAGCTCGTAAAGATCGATCCGAAATCCATCGGCGTCGGGCAGTATCAGCATGATTGCGACCAGAAGAAGCTCGGAAACACGCTCGGCGGCGTGGTGGAAAACTGCGTGAACCGTGTCGGCGTGGACTTAAATACCGCGTCGGCTTCATTGATGGAATATGTCGCCGGGATCTCGAAGCCCGTGGCGAAAAATATCGTTGCTTACCGCGAAAAGAACGGAAGGTTTTCCTCCCGCAAGGAGCTTTTGAAGGTGGACCGGCTCGGGCCGAAGGCATTTGAACAGTGCGCCGGTTTCATGCGGATCACCGGAGGAAAGGATCCTCTTGATGCGACCGCGGTCCATCCGGAAAGCTATGCGGCGGCGGAGAAGCTTTTAGAGCTTTTGGGAATGAAAAAAGAAGATATCACCGCAGGCGGGATGCAGGGGCTTTCCAAGAAGATCACGGATCCGAAGAAGACGGCGGAAGAGCTTTCCATCGGGGAACTGACCCTTCTTGATATCTGCAAGGAACTGGAAAAACCGGGGCGCGACCCCCGTGAAGATATGCCGCGGCCGATCCTCAGAAGCGATGTGACGGAATTAAAGGATCTGAAGCCGGGGATGATCTTAAAGGGGACAGTCCGAAATGTTATTGACTTCGGCGCGTTTGTCGATATCGGCGTTCATCAGGACGGGCTCGTGCATATCAGCGAGATCACCGACCGCTTTATCAAGCATCCGCTGGAAGCTGTCAGCGTCGGAGATATCGTGGAGGTGCGCGTGATCTCCGTGGATGTGAAAAAGCAGAGGATCCAGCTTTCAATGCTGCTCGATCCGGAGAAGGCCAAAAAGCCGGCCGCAAAGGCAAAGGAGCCGAAGAGCTCCGGCGGCGAAAAAAGAGGGCCGGATAAAAACGGAAAGAAAAACGCTCCGAAAGAGAAGAGGACGGACCGAAAAGAGAACCACAGCGGAAACCTTACGATCGGTGATCTGGTGAAGGGATTGAAGCTGAAATGAGGGATTGCACATTACGATTTAACATAGTATCATTTCATTTTGTTATACTAAAAAATTTGAAGAAAGAGGAAAAAGATGAGTGATAAGGTAAAAAAATTCCTGTTATTGATCGGTGGCGTAGGCGTGATCCTGCTCGGGATCATAGCGCTCCTGTCTGAAGACATGATCATCTTATTCTGCGGCCTGGGGATGTTAGTTTACGGCATCAGTACTCTGATCACCTGGAGCAACCATCGAAAAGCGGGTACCGCAAGCAAATTGTCGTTTTGGATCGCCATAGCCGCGATGATCGCCGGTGTGGCTGTGATGTGCGGAAGCGCAGTCGGCGCTCTTCCGATCACGATCGTGATGGTGATCCTCGGGATCTGGATCATTGCAACCGGCGTATTTGAGATCATCGGCGCAGTGATCTATCGGAAAGCGATGACGACCGCGGATCTGGGCGTGCAGGCGCCGGGGTCGATCGCAACGATGATAATTGGCGGCATTGCGATCTTCGTGGGACTGATCACTATTTTCGCTCCGCTGTTTGCTCTTTACATAGCGGGAGTCCTTATCGCGATCATCCTGATCGTGGTAGGGGTAAGAATGATCATTAATTCGTTTTCCGTAGGGGCGATTTCCAAAAAGGAGGAATCTGTATGAAGCGCGGAGTAGTCTTGAGCGGAGGCGGAACAAAGGGCGCCTATGAAGTGGGTGTCTGGCGCGCTCTCCGGGAACTGAATATTGATTACCAGGTTGTCACCGGAACATCCATCGGTTCCATCAACGGCGCGATGATGGCGATGCAGGATTTTGAGCGGTGTGAAAAGATGTGGCTTGGCATGGAGATGACTGACCTTATGAGCCAGCCGCAAAAGAAGAAATTCAGTTTCGAAGAATTCCTGAAAAAACTGATCTCTCCCGGCGAATCCATGCGGGAACAGTTCGGCGCAGGGTCTGTTGACAATTCGCCGTTCCCGGACTTTATCCGGGCGAATATCGATGAGGATATGATCCGTAATTCACCGGTGGACTATGGACTGGTTACGGTCAGATCCCATGACCGGAAGCCGTTTCTGCTTACGAAGAAGGATATACCGCAGGGCCTGATGCATGACTATATCATCGCCTCCTCATCCGTGTATCCCGTTTTCCCGATGCATAAGATCGGGGATGAAAACTATATCGACGGAATGTATCATGATAATCTCCCCATCGACCTGTGTATTTCCATGGGCGCGGGAGAGCTGGTGGTGGTGGACCTGCATCAGGAGCCCCAGCATCCGGCATATGAAAGCCGCCCGTACGTCACCTATATTACACCGAGTGAGGACCTTGGCGGGATCCTGGCATTCGATCCGAAGGTGATCCGTAAGAACATCGAGATGGGGTATCGTGATGCCCTGCGTTCCTTCGGGCGGTTCAAGGGCTATACCTATTGCATCCTGCCGGAGAGCTTTCAGGGCTTTGATGCAGCAGTGGAGCGTTTCAACGTGGCCTGTGCGCAGGGGCAGGGGGATATCAACCTCTATACCAGGGCAAAGAAAAAACGGGTCCGTGAGTACTACCAGATGTATCGCCTTTTGGAAAAATATTCCAGAGGCCGTGCGGTGGAGAAAGAGGACTATTTCATCCGCGGTGCGGAGATCGCCGCAGACATCGTCGGGCTTTCGCATGAAAAGATATGGGATATGAAGGATCTGATCGAACAGGTGAAAAAGCATATCGGTTCGCCTGATGCTTCGCCTGACAGACGGTTTTTCGAGCGCGAGGTCACCAAATCCTTCCATAAGGACGCGAAAAGGCTGGAGAAGGAGAAGGGGAAGGAATATATGATGGGCTGCCTTTATCACGCGTTTTGCGAGAAGATGCCGAATTACGACACCATGAGGGAGATCCTGAGGGCGCTGCCCGGCGAGTCGGCGGCTACCCTGTTTTTGCGTTCGATCTGATGGGATAATTAAAGAGAGGAATGGGAAATGAAAAGAAAAAATTTAGCTGCGCTGCTCGGTCTGGCATGCGCCATGTCCGTAACGTTAGCGGGCTGCGGCAACACAGCCGCACCGGCAAATACCCCGAAGGAGGAGCCCGCGGCCAGTGAGGCTGCAGCGCCGGAAACCGAAGAGGTAAAGGAAGAACCGGTTACGGAAGCAGCCGCAGAGGAAACCGAAACGGAGGAACCGGAAACCGAGACGGAAGAAACCGAGGCGGGGATCCCGGAAGGGTATCATCTGGTCTGGGGTGATGAATTTGACGGGACTGAGCTGAATGAAGACGACTGGAATTATGAGGTCCACGAAGCGGGCTGGGTGAATAATGAGCTTCAGGAATACATCGCGAGCCCCGATTACGCCTATGTAAAGGACGGCGAGCTCGTTATTCAGCCGGTGAAGACCGAAGAGAACGGAAAGGTTTCTTATGCATCGGGGCGTGTGAACACGCAGAACAAGCATGACTACAAGTACGGATGGTTTGAGGCGCGGCTGAGAGTTCCCGAAGGAAAGGGTTTCCTTCCGGCATTCTGGATGATGCCGCAGGATGAGGAATTCTACGGCCAGTGGCCCAAGTGCGGTGAAATAGACATCATGGAGGTCTTAGGGGACACCACCAATACGCTTTACGGGTCTTTGCACTACGGCGAACCGCACGAACAGAAACAGGGCTCATTTAATCTCGCGGATGGCGATTTTGCGAGCGAATACCATACCTTTGCCGTGGAATGGGAACCGGGCCATATCGGCTGGTATGTGGACGGAGAGCAGTATTTTGAAGCGGATAACTGGTTCACGAAGGTCGACGGCGAAGAGGAAAAACCGTATCCTGCGCCGTTTAACCAGCCGTTCCATGTGATCTTAAACGTCGCGGTCGGAGGCGACTGGCCGGGCGATCCGGACGACACCACCGTTTTCGACGAGCGCGCGGCGATGAAGGTCGATTATGTCCGGATCTACCAGAAGGATAGCTATGATGAAAATGTGGAGAAGCCTGTCGAGGTCCTTGATATGAGGGAAGCCGATGAAACAGGAAACTTTGTCTACAACAGCGACTTCAGCGAAGATGAGGACCTGACGGATGACGAAAACTGGAAATTCCTGCTCTTTAACGGGGGCGAGGGTTCTGCCGAGATCAAGGACGGCGAGATCGTCATCACATCGACAAAGGAAGGGTCGGAGGAGTATTCCGTACAGCTGGTGCAGCCGAAGATGCCGATGGAGGAGGGAAAGACCTACAAGTTCTCGTTTGAGGCTTATGCAGACGAAGACAGGGAGATGAAGGCAGCCGTGACCGCCCCGAACGCGAACTGGATCCGTTATTTCCCGGACACCGCAGTCAAGCTCGGTTCGGACTGGCAGACATATGAGTTCACCTTCGACATGAAGGACAAGACCGACGACAGCGGCCGCGTGGAATTCAATATGGGCGCGCAGGGCTCAACCGCCACGATCCATATCCGCAATGTACGCCTTGAAATTGCAGCGTAATTAAAAGGAGAAGATTATGTCAGATCAGCAGGTTCTCGAAAATGAAAAAATCAATTCCCAGATCACGGAGATTTACGGAACATTTCTGGATGAGTATTCGGAGGAGCAGCAAAAAAAGCCGGACTCCAAACTGAGTGATGTTGATTTCGATAAAAAGAAAAAAGACGAAGAACCGAAAGAATAAAACACAAAGCCTGCCGGATCACACCGGCAGGCTTTTTTACTCGGGGTGACAGGACTCGAACCTGCGGCCTCATGCTCCCAAAGCACGCGCTCTAGCCAAACTGAGCCACACCCCGTGAGCGTTCCCGTGCGGAAACGCTTTTTCATTATACAGAGTTCGATTGAAAATTTCAACACTTAAAGAGCGTGCTTAAGATCCCGCGGCCGAGAGAGGCGCCGACGTTACCGCCCAGAGTCTTCCCGAAGCTGCCGAAACTCTTGCCGATGTTCTTGCCCACCTCGCGCCCGACAGTGCCGACAACCGCGTTGCCGACGGATTTTGCAGCGCGCTTTTTCGCGGCGTCGCTCTGCTTTTTCTGTTTAGCCAGCTCCTTTTCGTTGGCAGCGGCAAGAGCTGCGTTTTCCGCCGCCGCGGCATCCGCCAGACCTTTTCGCTGGAGAAATTCATAGGCGGAATCCGGATCGACGGGGTTGGCGTATTTACTGTAGAGGAAGCTTGACTTCACCGCCGTATCCCGCTCTGCATCGGAGATGCTTCCCATGCGGCTTTCCGGGGGAAGGATGAAGGCGCGCTCGCAGATCGCGGGGACGCCGCTTTCGTCAAGGAAGGAAACGAGCGCTTCGCCGGTGCCAAGCGCCTGGATCGCGTCCTCGGTCTTGAAGGCGGGGTTCTCACGGAAGGACTGCGCTGCTGCCTTGACGGCTTTCTGGTCCGCAGGCGTGTAGGCGCGGAGAGCGTGCTGCACCTTATTCCCAAGCTGGGAGAGCACGCCGTCAGGGATGTCACGTGGGTTCTGTGTGATGAAGAAGATCCCGACGCCCTTGCTGCGGATCAGCTTGACCACCTGCTCGATCTTTTCGGTCAGGAGTTTTGGCATATCCTTGAACAGGAGATGTGCTTCATCAAAGAAGAAGACCAGCTTCGGAAGCGGCTGATCGCCGACTTCGGGAAGGGTTTCAAAGAGCTCGCTCAGCATGTAGAGCAGGAAAAGGGCATAGAGCGTCGGATTTGTGATGAGGCTTCTGCTGTCTAAAACGTTGATCATGCCCTTGCCGGACGGGTCACGCGCAAGGAAATCCGCGATATTGATGGCGGGTTCGCCGAAAAAGATCTCGCCGCCGTTTGTTTCCAACGCCACAACCGCGCGCATGATCGCGCTCACGGAGACCTTGCTGATGTTGCCGTACGCGGCAGCAAATTCCGTGTTGTTTTCGGAAATATAGTTCAGCACAGCCTTCAGATCCTTCGTGTCGATCAGCAGAAGGTTATTGTCATCGGCGATCTTGAAGGCGATCGTGAGAAGATCGGATTGAAGGTCATTGAGGTCGAGGATACGGGAAAGAAGGAGCGGCCCCATCTCGGAGATCGTGGTCCGAAGCGGGATCCCGGTGCGGCCATATACATCGAAAAAGGCGGTCGGGAAGGGCTGCATGGTGAACCCGTTTGCCGCAAGACCGAAACGTTCGATCCGCTCCTGCATGTCGGAAGTCTCCTCCCCCGCGCTGATCATGCCCGCGAGGTCCCCCTTGACATCGGATAAAAAGACGGGAACGCCGAGGCGGGAAAAAGATTCCGCCATGACCTTCAGCGTGACCGTCTTGCCCGTTCCGGTGGCGCCGGCGATGAGGCCGTGGCGGTTGGCCATGCCGGGAAGTAAGAATATATCCTGCTTGTTTTCGGTTTGCGCGATCTGGATTTTTCCATCTTTTACCATGTGTTTGTCCTCTCAAAAAGAATAATTTGGATAAATTATAGCACAAACCCCTAAAGATGGAACGGAAATGTGACGATATAAATTCCGTAGACTATGGAAAGGAGACTCTGTATGGCTATTACAATTCAGGACCCGTATCTTTCGGGGCTTCAAAAGACGGAAACCGCGAAGACAGCCGGGCAGAATGCGGCGGAAACCGGAAGCCAGTTTAAAGAAGCTCTGGCAGCGCTGCAGGAAAACGGGAAGGATCAGGAGAAACCTTCGTTTCAGATCGGCGGGAAGAGCTACACGCAGGAAGAATGGGACAAGATGATCTCCGATTTTGACCGCCAGGCGGAAAAGATCAGGGAAGAGATCCGGGAGGAGATCGAAGACCGGCAGGCTCTTGAAGAGGCGAAGGAGGCCGGGACTTATCAGGAAAGTGAAGTCACCGACGAGCAGATCGCCGCTTTGTTTGTGGACCGCGATTAACTGCGTGTAGCGGTTTCAGGAATAAGCCGCGGGAAAGTTTGATAGGAATGTGTTATGAATGATGTATTAAAGGACTTCGTACGGCTGGATCTGGACCGGAAGGAGCGGACCGGCTGCGCGGAGGTGGTTTATTGTGCCGGAAAGACGCCGGAGCAGACGGCAGAGATCTTTCGCCGCCTCGTGGAGGCAGAAGGAGAAGCTCTTGGGACAAGGGCGCAGAAGGAGCAGGCGGATGCTGTATTAAAGCTCTTCCCCGACGCCGTTTATGATCCGCTTTCGAAGATCCTGAAGGTGGAAAGGAAAGAAAAGGAATCGATCGGCAGGATCGCCGTTTGCGCAGCGGGGACTTCGGACCTTCCGGTGGCGGAGGAAGCGGCGCAGACAGCGGAGTTCTTCGGGAACAAAGTGGACCGGTTCTTTGACATCGGGATCAGCGGGCTCCATCGTCTGCTGGGTACGATCGATGAGATCCGAAAGGCCTCCTGCGTCATTGCCGTGGCAGGGATGGAAGGCGCAATGCCGAGCGTCCTTGGCGGGCTTGTTTCGGTGCCCGTGATCGCTGTACCCACGTCAGTCGGCTACGGTGCAAATTTTCAGGGGCTTTCCGCACTCCTGGCGATGCTGAATTCCTGCGCCAACGGGATCTCCGTGGTCAATATTGATAACGGCTACGGCGCCGGGTATATTGCATCTCAGATCAACCGTCTTGCCGAACACGGCGGACCGGAAAAAAGAAGCTAGTATTTGCGAAACAAGCGGCCATGGCGGAATTGGCAGACGCGCTGGATTTAGGTTCCAGTGGGCAACCGTGCAGGTTCAAATCCTGTTGGCCGCAAGAAAAAGAGAGCACGGAGATCCGTGCGTAGAGCTCCTGAGGAAGGGCTAAAAGAAAGAGGGGAAAAAGTGATGGCGTCGAAGAAAAAGGGAGTTTTGATCATAATTTTGGCAGCGGCAGTTCTGGCGGCCCTTGTGGTGATCCTTTTGCTGGTGAACGGCAAGTTCGAAAAAAAAGCGGCAGTCGGCGCGAAGCATGTGACACTGGAAGTGGTGAACAGCGCGGGGGATACGACAACCTATGACGTGCATACGGATGCACAGTATCTTCGCCAGGTAATGGATGAAACCGATGGCTTTACCTATTCCGGCAAGGACAGTGAATACGGGATCATGGTGGAGATCGTCAACGGGGAGCAGGCAATATATGATACGGACAATGCCTACTGGTCGCTTTATGTAAACGGAGAATACGGAAATTACGGCGCGGATTCTCAACCTGTAACGGACGGAGATATCTATACCTGGAAGTACGAGAGCGCAGATGCCTGGGTGCAGGATGATGCAGCCTGAGAAAAGGAAGGGCTTTTCTATCCGTGATGTGGCGGAGATCGGCTTGGCGGTTGCGGTCATAGAAGCCAGCAAAGCAGTGCTTTCCTTTTTGCCGAACATCGAACTGACCAGCTTCTGGCTGATCATGTTCACGCTGTTTTTCGGATGGAAGATTGTGGCGGTCGTGCCGGTGTTTATTTTGATCGAAGGCCAGATTTACGGGATCCATATTTGGTGGATCATGTATCTGTATATCTGGCCTCTTCTTGTCCTTATGACCTGGCTGTTCAGAAGAATGAAGAGCGTCTGGTTCTGGGCGATCTTTTCAGGGATCTTCGGCATCTGCTTTGGGGCGCTCTGTTCGATCCCCTATTATGTGATGGGATTTATGGAGGGAGGCTTTTCAGCCGGCTTACGCAGCGGATTTACATGGTGGGTTGCGGGAATCCCATGGGATCTGATTCATTGCGCCGGAAACTTTGTGCTGATGCTTGTTCTTCACCGGCCGATCCGTGCAATTATGAAATAGTTCTAATTTACATAATCGAAAAAAGAGAGTAAAATGTTCCTGAATGTGTGTATTTTTTCAGGGGCTTGATATATGAATTTTGTTGATGTATGGAACAGCTCCTCATATAACGCGGCAGCGTTTTTGATCGCGCTTACTTCGATCTTTTACACGCTGCTCAGAGGACGTACCGCCAGAAAACAGAATAAGCTCTTTATCATGATCATTTTTGCGATCCTTCTGAGCTCGATCTGCGCGACGGCTTCTATCTTTTCGGAAGCTGCCATCCCGTATGACGAAGGCGCAAAAAAGGTGATCTATGTCGTCGAGTATCTTTACTTCATCGGACACACTGCGCTGGGTCCGCTGATGTTCTATTATTCTCTTTATGTTTGTGACGCGGATGAGGATATCGGCAACAGGGCAAAATACCTGCTGCTGCTCCCGGGCCTTATTGCGGAGGTCCTGGTCCTCATCAATCCGTTCACCCATCTTGTGTATTACATTGATGATCATTATCATTTCCAGCGGGGGCCGCTCGAGGTCGTGCTTTATTTGATGGCGGGATTTTATGCCGTTTTTTCGGCCGTGATCCTGTTCCGTTATCGGAAGACCACTTCCTTCGAAAGAAAGGTTTCCGTGGTGTGCTTTTACGGGCTGACGGCTGCGGGCATGCTGGTGCAGATGGTGACAAAGACCGTGCGGCTGGAGCTCTTTGCCGAAGCGCTTTCCGTGATGGGACTGATGTTCTCTGTTGAAAATGAGGACTCCGGGATCGACCTGACAACGGGCGTCCGTAACCGCGACGCCTTAAAGAACGATCTGGAGCGTTATTTCGGCAGAGAAAGGCCGTTTGAGATCATTGCGGTCCGCCTCATGGATGTCGTGACACTGCAGAGGATCATGGGCTTTTCGGGATTTGACGCGGTGCCGTGCATGGTGGCGGAATATCTGAAGTCGATCCACCCGGCGATCCATATCTACCGGGCGGCGCCGGAGGTGTTCCTTCTGGTCATTCCGCGGGAAGGCGGGAAAGCGGAGATCTTAAAGAATAAGATCATTGGCCGGTTCGCCCACAGCTTCCGGTATTATTCGTTCGAGGGGATGCTTCGGTACTATCTGATCCATGCCCGTGTGCCCGAGGATCTGAATTCCTTAAGCGAACTGCTTTTGACCGCGGATCTGCCGATCCCGGCATCGGTGCCTTCGCATATTTTGGAGGGTGAGAACCTTTCCTATCTGCTTCGTAACGCGGCGCTCGAAAAGGCGATCCGGGAATCAGATGCGAACCATTCGCTCTATGTGGAATATCTTGATATTTACGATACGGTTACAGGCGAGGTTGCGTCCAGAGAGGCGACCCTTCTTTTGAAGGATGAAAAGCTCGGCGTCGTTTATCCGGAGGAGTTTCTTCCGGTGGCGAGACAATGCAATAAAATGGAGGAGCTCGGGAAGCTGCTCCTGGGGACAGCCTTCCGTGATTTCGGAGAAAACAGGGACCAGGATCCGACAGCGAAGAGGCTGAATGTGAACCTGTTTTCCGTGTTCCTTGCGGAGGAGGATCTGGGCAGCCTCTTGAGAGCCGAGTGCAGGGAGAATAACGTACGTCCGGAGGATGTGACGATCGAGATCACGGAATCCGACGCAGCGGATAACCGGGAAACGGTGAAGTCTGCGATCAGCGAGCTTAGGGAAATGGGCTTTAAGGTGGCGCTGGATGATTACGGCGCGGGCTATTCCAATATTCAGGAAATGTTTATGCTTCCGTTTGATGAGGTCAAGCTCTCCGGAGGCCTGCTTGCCGAAGCGGGAAAAAATGCGGTCAGTGACGCCGTGCTGGAGAGCAATGTGGCGATGCTTCGAAGGATGGGCTTTCCCATCATGGCGGAGGGCGTGGATACGGAGGAACAGGCGCGCATCGTGAAAAAACTGTCCGTTGATTACTATCAGAGGACGTATCAGGGAGGTGCGGCATGAATAAGACGCAATTCCTTCTCTCCTTTAATGAAGCCGGACTGTATGTAGGGGCGGCGGCAACCTGCCTTTTGATCTTCCTCTTTACCTTTTTGCGGCGTCGGATCAAGAAACCGCAGAACCGGTTGTTCGTGTTTGCCACGCTGGACATATTTTTTACAGCGGTGGTGCTCATCTGCCGCGTGATCATGAAGCCGTATCTGATGACGGATCCGGACGTGAAAATCTGGTACGAGATAACGCATTATCTGTACTTCGTTTTACATACGGTACTGGCTCCCGTATTCTGCGAATATATCATGGCAGTAACGGGGATGAGCCAGCGGCTGTCGAGGCCCGTCAAACTGATCCTTGCGCTTCCGTTTCTGATCACGGAAGGGATGGCGATCACGAACCCGCTGCATCATCTGGTCTACACCACAAAGGGCTTTGAAAATGTCCGCGGGATCGGGGAGTATGTGATCTACGGAGTTGCGGCGTATTATCTGATATTGTCTACAGTCCTTCTCGTATTCTACTGGCACGCGATCACGATGAAGCGGAGAGTGGCGTTTCTGACCTTTTTGATCATGACCGTCATCGGGGTCCTGATCCAGCTGGTGATCCCATCGATGAAGGTGGAGCTCTTTATCGAAGCGGTCGGCATGATGGGGATCATGCTGGCGGTGGAAAATGAGGACGACCGCATTGACGCTGTACTCGGGATCTACGGGCGCAGCGCGCTGCTGATGGATCTTAACAATCTCTTCCGGCGCGGAGGAAAGCGCTATGTTCTCTGTATCCGCCTGCGGCTTATGGAGTCGCTGCGGTCCAATGAGGGCGTCCGGGCAACCGATGCCCTGTTAAGGAGCCTGACGGACTGCCTTAAGATGACGGAGCCCTGGTACACGATCTATCGGATCACGCCGAACGGGCTGATGGTGCTCTCGCAGAATAAAGAGCTGCTAAGCCGTATTGAAGAGCGGATGACAAGGCCGTTTCTGATCGGTGATGGGCTTGTGCGGCCGGAATGCCGCCTGGTCTATTCGGAGGTCCCGGGGATTATGAAAAAGCCGGAGGACGTGCTGTTGATGGGCGACGCAGCGCTCCCTCCGGAAGAGGAAGGAATTGTTGTTGCGGATGAAGGGATCAAAACCCTGCTGCGGCGTGAAGAAGCGGAAGAGGCCCTGCATCGCGGATTAAATGAACATAATTTTGAAGTCTATTATCAGCCGGTGCATGAATCAAAGCAGGAAAAACTATATGCGGCGGAGGCGCTGATCCGGCTGCATGACAGCGTGCTCGGCGAACTCTATCCGGACGAATTCATTCCGGTGGCCGAGCAGAACGGCATCATCAATGAGATCGGGGAATTCGTGGTCAATGAGGTATGCCGGTTCCTGCAGAGCGGGGTGCCGGAAAAGCTCGGCATGGACCACATCAATGTCAATCTTTCGGTCGTGCAGTGCATGCAGGAGGACTTCGTCCAGGGGCTGAAGACAATCCTGGGGCATTATAAGATCCGCCCGTCGCAGATCAATTTTGAGATCACGGAATCGGTCGCGGCAAAGGATTATGAGATGCTGGAGAAGGTGATCAAAGAATTCCGTGAAAACGGCTTCTCTTTCTCAATGGACGACTACGGCACGGGGTATTCCAACATGCAGTCCGTGTTCCAGCTCGATTTCGACGTGATCAAGATCGACAAGAGCATTCTGTGGGAGGCCGAAAAGTCTGAGCGCGGGCGCATCATTCTGGAGAGCAGCGTGGAAATGATCCGCCGCCTCAAGAAGAAGATCCTCGTCGAAGGCGTGGAAACGGCGGAGCAGGTTGCTTTATTACGGGAGCTCGGCGTCGATTATTATCAGGGATATTTTTACTCCAGGCCGGTCAGCAGAAATACATTTGTTGAATTATATCAAAGTGGAGGATGAGTCATGCATGATGTTCTGTATCTGGAATGTTTTTCGGGCATCAGTGGCGATATGACAGTGGCGGCGCTTCTGGACCTCGGCGCGGATGAAGAGGATCTTGTGAAGAAGTTAAAGTCGCTTCCCCTTGAGGGGTTTGAGATCAGGATCTCGGAGGTGGAAAAGTCCGGGATCAGGGCGAAGGATTTTGATGTGGTGCTCGAAGAGAAAAACCATGACCATGACATGGAGTACCTATACGCGCGCGAGCAGGGGCACGGCCATGAACACACCCACGAGCATGAGCACGGACACACTCACGAGCATGAACACGAACATCATCACGAGCATGAGCATCATCATGAACACGAGCATCCTCACGACCACGATCATGAGCATACCCATGATCATGACCATGAGCACGGCCATACCCACGATCACGGCCACGGTCATCACCACCACAGCGGTCTTGCCGATATCGAGCATATCGTAAGAGGACATCTGAACATACCCGAAAA
>JAEESA010000198.1 GCA_016286115.1 Lachnospiraceae bacterium | reverse complement strand
CGGTAGCAATCAGATCCCGACAAATGAGGAAACTTCCGGGATCTACAAGGATACGCACGAGATCACGGATATCTATGAAGCCTATCCCGTGCCGGAGGTGGATATCCCGCTGGATTACGCCATCGGAACAGAGGATCAGACCATTTATATCCCCGATACGGCAAACATCCGATCCACCGTGGAACGAGACGGCGATGCACTTTTTGCCGCGACTCATGTGCCGGACGGAACGAACAATAAATACGTGAAGATCGATTATACGCTGAAGGACAACACCGGGAAGACCCTTGCCACCATGAATATTCCGGAAGGAACGGATGGCAGCACGGCGGCCTGGAACTGGGAAACCAATGAAACGGAAACGCAGGAATGCGGCCAGTTTACGGTAGATTGCACCGTTACGCCGACAACGAACGGCACGTACGAAAAGAAGGATCTTACCCAGGATGCGTTCATCCATGTGTTTACACCGAGCGTCCGGTTTGTGGATTCTTCACAGGATATCGGTGATGTGGCGGATGTGGCCTTCGGAACAGAACTTTCCCTGTCGAAACTTAACGCCCATCAGGCCGTGGTGACCTGGAGCAGCCGGGACGGCGCACAGTCAGTTGAGTCTGAAGAACCGGAGCTTACCTTCCGGGCGCAGGCGGAAAGCGGCGTGGAGTATATCGGAAACAAAGCCATCATAACGGCGGCGGACGAGGTGCCGATCAAGGTTCAGGTGGCGGCAGAGAATACGGATATCACCGGCCAGACCGAGTTCGAGCATGACTGTGATCTGGAAAACTGTGATTTCGAAGAGCATCTGGCGAAGGGCGATAACTTCCTGATCCATGTGAATGGACTTCTCTATAACTGCGACCTGACCATTACAAAGACCATAAAGGAAAGGCAGGAAGCTTTTGGTACGCCGGTATTCATGTTCCGAGTATACGGGTATGACATCAGAGAGAAATATCACGAGTGGCTAGCTCCGGTTCGGATCGAAAAGGGTTTGTCCGGGGAAAGGACGCTGACGGATCTTCCGCCTGGAACCTATGCCGTGGAGGAAATGGATGATCCCCGTTGGAAGAAACTGGATATCACGCCGGGTGAATTTGCTACGGCCACGAAGGATAAGGCAACGGTCATCTTCCCGGTCGACAGGAACGGGGCGTCGGCATCCGTGACTTTTGGGAACGAGTATAACCAGTACGTTCCCGGTTACAGTGACGCTGTGATCAATCATCTGGAAACGGCGAAGAGATGAGAAAAAAGGAAAAGGGGCTCCGGTGGATCATGTTTTTGATCTCGCTGGGGCTCATCGCCGGGATGGCCGTCTGCCTGTATGTTTTCCTCCACGATGAAAAGCAGTATCGGGAAGCAAAGGAAGAGTATGAGGAGCTGCAGGGGTATCTCTCCTATGAGGATACCGAAGGTGAGACCCCGCCGGAGGAGTCGTATCCTCATCTTGAGATTGATACGGATTCTCTGTCGGCTATCAATCCGGACTATGTAGGGATCCTTTACGTGCCGATTCTTGATATCCGCTACCCGATGGTGCAGGCAGAGGATAACAGGGAGTACCTTCACAAGACCTTTGAAGGACAGAATAATTTCTCCGGCTGTATTTTTGTAGATTATGAGGCTAAGCCGGGATTCATGGATCTGAACACCTTCATTTACGGGCACAACATGAAAAACGGCACGATGTTCGGAAGCCTGAAACGGTTTTATAGGGAGTCGGGGCTGTGTGCGGCGGATCCCAGATTTTATATTTTTACAGATGACAAGGTGTATGATTACCGGATCTTCGGTTATGAGGTGGCGGACGTGGGAAGTCCGCTCCTTACCCGGATCCGATATTTGGAAGAGTATGAGCCCTACACCGAGCTGATCCGGAAGGAAAGCAGCTTCTCCAATGAAGAGGTTGATCTTTCAAACCATCCGCCCATAGTGACGCTCTACACCTGCTATGGGTCGGATCATACGGATAAGCTCCTTGTGCATGGGGCGTTGAAACAAATTTACGAAAGGAAGATGTGATGGAATACGATGAATTCTTAAACTTAATCAAAGACCGGTTGGAATCGAATTTCTCCGTTATGAATGGCGGGGAATTTGAAAATGTGAAGGCTGAAATCAGTAGTGTGGAGAAACTCGGGGATTCCTACCGGGGAATTTCCTTCGGGAGAGAAGGAGAAAATATCCGGGCCAACATGGATCTCAGAAAACCCTATGAAGATTATCTTAACGGGGTGCCGATGGACAGGATCTACGATTCGATCGAGAATAGTGTTATTTCGGCCTTGCAGAACAGCAAAGAGATAGACATTTCTTTGCTGGAGGACTATGAAGCGGTGAAGCCGAAGCTGGTACTGCAGGTGGTCGGGAAAGAGGGAAATGAAGAATTGCTCTCTCAGATCCCGCATGAGGACATGGGTGATCTTGCGGCTGTCTGCCGAATCGAACTGGAGAATACGCCGGATGGTATTGCCTCTGTGACAATAAGGAATCCGCTTTTGGAACGGTTTGGTGTTTCGAAGGAGCAGCTTTTCAAGGACGCATTGGAGGTAAGCGAGAGAACACATCCGCCGGTGCTGCAGTCTCTGGCGGATACGCTGAAAGGTTTTGGCATGCCGGGTATGCCCGAAATGGAGATACCGCCGGTTTTCGTGGCGACGAATCCGCAGAAATTCATGGGAGCCAGTGTGATGAAATACAGCGGCTTTATGCAGGAGACAGCAGAAAAGCTGGAAGGGAATTTCTTTATCATCCCCTCATCTGTGCATGAGCTTTTGTTCCTCCCCGAAAAATCAGCTCCGGGATTGGAGGAGATGAAGCACATGGTCCGCGACGTGAACGAGACCCAGGTGGAGCCGAAAGACCGGCTTTCCAATCAGGTCTATTTCTACGACAAGGATCAGAAAACGATCGAGCTCGCAGACCGCGCTGTTGAAAAACAGAAAAGCAGAGAAGCGAAGGCACCGGAGAAAAAGGAGTCGGTATTAAACAAGCTGGAGTCAAAGAAAGTCGAGGCAGCCAAAACCCCTATCGTCCCCGGAAGGGGAAAGGCTGAGACGGTGATCGCATGAGTGAACGGAAGGTTCCCGTGCAGTTTTATCTTTCCGAGCAGGAGCATGAAGTGCTTTTGGAGCGGATGAAGCTTTTCGGGATCATGAATAAAAGTGCCTTCATCCGAAAGATGACTTTGTCCGGGTATATGCTGAAGCTGGATCTTCCGGAAATGAAGGATATCATCCGACTGCTCCGATACGCGGGAAACAATCTGAATCAGTTGGCGAGAAAAGCAAATACCGGCGCAACCATTTATGAGGAAGAGATGAAAGACATCAAAAGTCGGTTTGGAGGATTAACCGGGGAACTGAATCGGCTGGTGAAGGAACTCGGAAAGATCTGTTGAATTTTGGGGAGCGTCGGTTTCGGCGTTCCCCTTCTTTTTTTGATTTTAATACGGAAGGAGGAATCATGGCAGCGACCAGATTAATCGCGATGCATGCGAACAGGGGAGCCAACGTGGCATCCTGCTTGAAATACCGGATAGACTATTCAAAGAATCCGGACAAAACAGAAGAGGGGAGGCTGATCAGAACTTATGAATGTGACGAGCTGACAGCGGACACGGAATTTCTGTATTCGAAATTAAAGTACGCTCAGATCACAGGCCGGTCACAGAAAAGTGATGTGATCGCGTATCAGTTCCGGCAGTCCTTTAAGCCAGGAGAGGTTTCACCGGAGGAGGCCAACGCCATCGGTTATGAATTCGCCGAGCGGTTTCTGAAAGGGAAGCACGCTTTTATTGTGGCGACGCATACGGATCGGAAGCACATACATAATCATGTGATTTGGAATTCTACGAATCTGGAATGCAATGGTAAGTTTCGGAATTTCTGGTATTCGGGAATCGCGGCGAGCAGACTTTCCGATCTGATCTGTATGGAGCATCATCTGTCGGTGATCAATAATCCCCATCGAATCAACCATACGAAAAATTCGTGGGTGACAAAAAAAGAAAAAACGAAACCGAAGGAGGAACAGATTTCTTATCTGGTGGATGTGGAAAAGAAACTGCAGGAAGGCAAAGGACCCGGATATGAACAGTGGGCGAAGAAGTTCAATCTGAAGCAGATGGCGAAAACTTTGAACTACCTGACGGAGAATGATCTGCTGGAATATGAAAAGCTGGAGAAGAGGGCGGAGGAGGTCAGCGGGATTTTTGACAAGCTGACTGATGAGATAAAAGCATGTGAGAAGAGAATGGAAGAGATCGTAGAACTTCGGACAGAGATCATCAACTACATGAAGACGAGGGAGATTTTTGCAGAATACAAAAAATCCGGTTACTCAAAAAAGTATCTGGAGGCGCATGAGTCGGAGATCCTGATCTACCGGAATGCGAAAAAAGTGTTCGACCGGCTCGGTCTGAAAAAGCTGCCGAAGGTAAAAGATCTGAATCAGGAATATCGGGAAATTTTGGAAAAGAAGAAAACGGTCTATGCGAAATATAAGACTGCCCGTGCAGAAATGAAAGACGTGCTGGTGGCGAAATCTAATGTTGATCAGATTTTGCAGAAGGAGGGGAAACTGAAAAATGAGAAATCGAAAGTTCATTGAAAAAGAAAATTTTTTGCATTCAGCCCTGAAAGGGCGTCGCCTGATCTGCGATGCAGATCAGTTCTGGGGTTTGGGACAAGGCCCTGTCCCAACAAGCATTCGCATTCTTCATGAAGAATGCACTGCTTGCCGCTTTGCAAAAAGCCCGGATTTAAGCGGAATCGGGGGCGCAGAGAAAAACATGCCGATAAAGGGGGAACTGTGGTAATATGATGACGATGGGAAAAGAGAATCTGCGATGTGTGGTGGAGATCATCACATATCACAATACTGAAAATGGATATACAGTGCTCAAATGCCGCGCGAAGAATTTTTCAGATCTGGTGTCTGTGGTTGGAACCATGCCGGACACACATGTCGGTTCTGTGCTTTCATTGACCGGAGAGTGGAGAGTGAATCCGAAATACGGGCGGCAGTTTGACGTGGAGACTTTTGAAGAAACTTTACCGGCCACGGTTTTTGGGATTGAGAAATATCTCGGCAGTGGTCTCATCAAGGGAATCGGTCCGGTGTATGCGAAACGGATCGTACAGAAATTTGGGAAGGATACTCTGGAGATCATCGATGAAAATCCGGACTCGCTGATACAGGTGCCGGGCATCGGCCGCGTCCTTGTGGAACGGATCAAAAAGAGCTGGATCGAGCAGAGGGAGGTCAAGAACATCATGCTGTTTCTCCAGAGTCATGATGTCTCGACCAGTCACGCGACAAAGATTTACAAAACTTACGGCACCGATAGTATCAACATTGTTCAGGAAAATCCGTACCGACTGGCAGACGACATCTGGGGAATGGGCTTTCGGACAGCGGACACCATCGCGTCAAAACTCGGCTTCGGCCATGAAAAGTATGAGCGACTCCGGAGCGGATTGAACTATACGCTGAATCAGTTGTCGAACGAGGGACACTGTTTTGCTACAAGAGAGATGCTCACGGAAAAGGGGAGGGAGCTCCTTGAAGTGGAAGAGCATCTTCTGGTCATGACGCTGGATGAGATGATCCGGGCGGAGGATGTCATTAGAGAGGATGAAGCAATTTATCTCCCGCCATTTTTCCATGCCGAACGAGGAACGGCAAAACGACTGACTGCGATCAAAGATAATTCTGCCGGGATCAAGGTTGTGATTGAAGGTCTCCCGGAGCGGATCTCAAAAAAGACCGGAATGGAATATGACGAGATTCAGATGCAGGCGATCCTGACGGCGGTTAAGAGTAAAGTCCTGATCCTGACCGGCGGTCCCGGCACCGGAAAGACGACCACGACCCTCGGGATCATCACGGCCTTCAAAGAAGCCGGAGCAAAAATGCTTCTGGCCGCGCCGACCGGGAGAGCGGCGAAGCGATTATCAGAAGCAACCGGGATGGAAGCGAAGACGATTCATCGTCTTTTGGAATTCAAGCCGCCTGGTGGATATCAGAAAACGGATAAGGATCCGCTGACCGGAGATGTGCTGATCGTGGATGAGTGTTCCATGATCGATATCCTGCTCATGTATAACCTGCTGAAGGCCGTGCCGGATCACATGCGGCTGATCCTGGTGGGCGATACGGACCAGCTGCCTTCCGTCGGCCCCGGCAACGTGCTGCACGACCTCATCGCCTCCGGCGCGATCCCCGCCGCCCGCCTCACGGAGATCTTCCGCCAGGACAGCTCCGGCCTCATCGTCCGGAACGCCCACCACGTGAACGCGGGCGAGCCGTTCGAGACGCGCGCGGGCGAGAGCGACTTCTACTTCATCGCGCAGGAGGACCCGCAGAAGG
>JAEESA010000197.1 GCA_016286115.1 Lachnospiraceae bacterium | reverse complement strand
GCGGGACAGCAAGGAGCACCGCCATCTGGCGGTTTTCAGCCGCGTCCAGGGCGAGCGCGACCCCGTTCTCATCCGGCAGGGGCGCGTTGATGAGCACGAGGTCAAAATACCGCTCCAAAAGGGCGCGGCGGGCCGAGGCCGCGCTGTGGCGCGTCTCGACAGACATCATCTTTTTTTCCTCCAGAGAGTTTTTCACAAGCGTTTCAAACTTCTCCTGGCCGGACACGATCAACAGAGAATGCTGCATACTATCCTAAGTATTCCCGGATCAGCTCCTCCGGGATCACACTCCTTACAAAGTCACTGGAAGAGGCGAGCTTGGCCGCTTCCTTTCTGGATGACGGCAGGAGGATCCCGTCGGCATCCTTTTCCCCGGGAAGGGACAGATTCTTTTCGATCCCGTAGAGCCCCGCGCGGATCAACAGGGCGTATACGAGATACGGGTTACTCGAGGCGTCGGGCGAGCGGAGCTCCGCCCTCGTCTTTTCGCCCACGGTTTCGATGTGCATGAGTTCCGAACGCCCCGCGTCCGACCAGTCCACACGGTCCGGCGCCAGGTTGTTGCCGAGGCGCGCGTACGAATCGTTCGTGGGATTTAAGAACAAGGTAATGTCGCGGATCTTCTCCATGATCCCGGCCGCCGCGGGGCGCGCCAGATCATTTCCGTCCTTATCGACGGCGTAGATATTGATGTGGTAGCCATTCCCGGCCTTTCCGGGAAGGGGCACGGGCGAGAAATCCGCTGCCAGGCCATAGCGGTCCGCAACCGTGTGCACCACCATCTGGAAGGTCGTCATCTGGTCCGCCGCCTTTAAGGGTTTCCCGTAATGGAAATCGATCTCATTCTGCCCCGGTCCCTGCTCGTGGTGCGAGCGTTCCGGCGTCAGTCCCATGCGTTCGATCGTGAGGCAGATCTCACGGCGCACGTTTTCGCAACGGTCCGCCGGCGCGATATCCATATAACCTGCTTCATCATAGGGGATCTTTGTGATATTCCCCTCTTCATCTTTCTGGAACAGATAAAACTCGGTCTCTGAACCGAAGCGGAATTCGATCCCCGCTTTAGCCGCCTCTTCAACCGCCTTTTTCAAAACATATCTCGTGTCCCCGGGATAGGGGTTTCCATCCGCCGTGCAGACATCGCAGAACATCCGCAGCACCCGCCCGTCATCCGGCCGCCAGGGCAGGACCGAGAGCGTGGAAGCGTCGGGCCGAAGGTACAGAACACCGCTCTCGCTTTCGCGGAAGCCGGCGATCTGCCTCGCGTTGACAGGGATCCCTTCGATAAAGGCTTTCCTGACCTCCCCGGGCATGATCGAGATATTCTTCTGGATCCCGTAGGCGTCACGGAACGCAAGGCGGATAAATTTCCCGTCCTCTTCATCAACATAATTCATTACTTCTTCGATCGTTATTTCCATTTTGTTCTCCTTGTCTAAACTCTTGAGCAGCCCCATCCCTCATATCGTTGCGATCCGGGGGGTGATCTCTTCCAAAACGTCCAACAGGATCCGGACGGTATCCAGGGAAGTGAACATGGTCACCCCATTCATAATAGCACAACTTCTGATCTCTGCGCCATCCTCATAATGCACCCCGGAGAGGATCGCCCGGGTATTGATGATATAGCTCACATAACCGGCGCGGATGGATTGCAATATCTCATCGCTCCCTTCGCTCAGCTTCCCGCGGATCCGGGTCCTGATCCCGTGGCTTTTGAGGAAGGCTCCCGTACCTGCGGTGGCTTCGATGTTAAAGCCGAGTTCGTAGAACCGCTGCACATAGGGAAGCGCCTCTTCCTTGTCTTCATCCGCCAGCGTCACGATCACGGTGCCGTACTCCTTCATCTTGATCCCGGAGGCCTGCAGCGCCTTATAGAGCGCGCGTTTTAAGCTCCGGTCATAACCGATCGCTTCTCCCGTGGACTTCATTTCGGGCGAAAGGTAGGCGTCCATGCCGCTCAGTTTCTCGAAAGAAAACGCCGGCGCTTTGGCGTACCAGAATTCCTCATTCAAGTCCGCTCGCCCGACCCTGCCCTGCGCGTAAAGGCTTTCTCCGAGCATGACCCGCGTTGCGATTTCGACCAGCGGAAGGCCTGTGGATTTGGAGAGGAAGGGCACGCTCCTCGACGCTCTCGGATTGACTTCGATGATGGACACTTCTTCGTTATGATCCACGATGAACTGGATGTTGAAAAGCCCTTTGATCCCGAGGCCCGGTCCCAGCTTTTTCGTGTATTCCCAGATGGTGTCCTGCACTTTTTCCGAGATCGAGAACGGCGGGTAAACGGAGGTGCTGTCGCCGGAATGCACGCCGGTGCGCTCCACCAGCTCCATGATGCCGGGAAGGAAGACGTCCTTTCCGTCGGAGATCGCATCCACCTCGACCTCTTTTCCGACGATATAACGGTCCACGAGCACGGGGCGGTCACGGTCGACTTCCACCGCTTCCTTTAAGTACCGAACAAGCATCTCTTCATTCGCGACGATCTCCATCGCGCGCCCGCCGAGCACGAAGCTCGGGCGCAAAAGGACAGGATAGCCGATCTCTTCCGCGGCTTTGATCCCTTCTTCGATCGTGGTCACGGCGCGCCCTTCCGGGTGCTTGATCGAAAGCCGGATCTCCGCTTCTTCAAAGGCGTCCCGATCCTCCGCGGCAAAGATCGCTTTTTCATCGGTGCCAATGATCGCCACGCCCCGCGCCGCGAGCGGCCCGGTCAGGTTCACGGCCGTCTGTCCGCCAAGGGAAGTGATCACGCCGACCGGTTTTTCAAGCTCCACGATGTTACAGATATCCTCCACGGTCAGCGGTTCGAAATAGAGCTTATCCGCCGTCGTGTAGTCCGTGGAAACGGTTTCCGGGTTGTTATTGACAACGATCGCTTCATAGCCCATCTTATGGATCGTCTTTACCGCATGCACCGTGGAGTAATCAAATTCCACGCCCTGCCCGATCCTAATTGGCCCCGCGCCGAGCACGAGGATCTTTTTCCTGTCGGAAACAACGGATTCATTTTCTTCCTCGTAAGTGGAATAAAAGTAAGGCACATAGCTTTTGAACTCACTCGCGCAGGTATCGATCATCTTATAGACCGGATACATCCCGTATTCCTTCCGAAGCTTCCACACGTCATCCTCCGATGCGCCGGTGAGCTCCGCGATATAGGCGTCGGAAAAGCCCATCCGTTTTGCTTCATAAAGGAGTTCTTTTGATAACGGCAAGGCCTTCTTTTCGAGCCGCTTTTCAAACTCCACGATCTTTTTGATCTTATCCAGAAAGAAAAGATCGATCCTTGTTTTCAGATAGATCGTCTGCAGATCCGCCCCGAGCCAGAGGAGCTCCGAGATCGCGTAGATCCGGTCATCCGTGCCTTCTTCAATGTATTTTAAGAGCTTCTCCACAGCCTCTTTCCGGTTCTCGGGCTCCGGTTTATCCGAGAGGCTGTTTACGTCAAATTTTTCCAGATGGATATGGTTCTTGCCGTCTTCCAGCGAACGGATCGCCTTCAGTAGGCTCTCCTCCAGCGTCCGCCCGACGCTCATGGTCTCGCCGGTGGCCTTCATCTGCGTGGACAGCTTATTCGACGCGTTCTTGAACTTGTCGAAGGGGAACCGCGGCATCTTGGTCACCACGTAATCCAAAGACGGCTCAAACGCAGCCGGCGTATTGGCAAGCTCAATTTCCTCCAGATTCATTCCCACCGCGATCTTAGCCGAAACCCGCGCGATCGGATACCCCGTAGCCTTTGAAGCCAGCGCAGACGAACGCGAAACCCTCGGATTGACTTCGATCACATAATAGTCAAAGGACTCGGGATCAAGCGCGAACTGCACGTTGCAGCCGCCCTTCACGCCGAGGGCGCGGATGAGCTTTAAGGCGCTGTTTCGGAGCATGTGGTATTCGCGGTTGCATAAGGTCTGGCTCGGCGCCACCACGATCGAATCACCGGTGTGGATCCCGACCGGGTCCAGGTTCTCCATGTTACAGACCACGATGGCGGTGTCGTTTGCATCCCGCATCACCTCGTATTCGATCTCCTTATAGCCGCGGATGCTCTTTTCCACAAGCACCTGATGCGCGGGCGAAAGAGCGAGCGCGGTCTTCATCCGCTCCCTCATCTCCGTCTCATCTTCGGCAAACCCGCCGCCGGTGCCTCCGAGCGTGAACGCCGGCCGAAGGATCACCGGATACCCGATCTCCTCCGCCGCAGCCAGCCCCTCTTCCATCGAAAACGCGATCTTTGAGGGGATCACGGGCTCGCCGAGTTCCATGCATAATTCCTTAAATTCCTCCCGGTCCTCAGCCCGCCGGATACTCTCGGCATCCGTTCCGAGGAGTTCGATCTCGCACTCCTTGAGCACTCCCTTTTTCGCGAGCTGCAGGGCGAGGTTTAACCCCGTCTGCCCGCCGATCCCGGGAACAATGGCATCGGGCCGTTCAAACCGGCAGATCCTCGCCATGTATTCGAGTGTCAGCGGCTCCATGTAAACCTTGTCCGCAATGCTGTGGTCCGTCATGATCGTGGCCGGATTGGAGTTTGCGAGGATCACTTCGTAACCCTCTTCCTTCAGCGCCAGCGCGCCCTGCGTTCCGGCATAATCAAACTCCGCCGCCTGGCCGATCACAATGGGTCCCGAGCCGATGATCAGGATTTTTTTCAGATCTGTTCTTTTAGGCATTCTTCATATCCCCTATATCTATCGTAACAAATTGGGCCGTAACCGCTCAGCGATGTGCGCGGTTCGGCTATGCACGGTACTCACTCATCATCGTCACAAATCTTTCAAATAAATACCTGCTGTCCTCCGGCCCCGGTGCGCTCTCCGGATGATACTGCACCGAAAACACGCGCTCTTCTTCGCAGCACAGACCCTCCACGGTGTGATCCAGAAGATTGATGTGCGACACCTGAAGGCAGGTTCCCTCCAGGCTCTTTTCATCCACGGCATAACTGTGGTTCTGGCTGGTGATCTCGATCTTGCCTGTGCGAAGGTCCTTTACGGGGTGGTTCCCGCCCCGATGACCGAATTTCAGTTTATATGTTTTTGCCCCACAGGAAAGAGCGATGAGCTGGTGTCCCAGGCAGATCCCAAAAAGCGGTAATTTCCCGCGCAGATGCCGCAGGGTTTCCACCACCTCGGGCACATCCTGCGGATCCCCGGGGCCGTTGGAAACCAGCACCCCGTCCGGAGACAACGCCAAAATCTCTTCATACGGCGTATCATAGGGCACCACGGTCACATTGCATTTGACGCGGTTCAGCATCCTTAAGATCCCGTGCTTCATGCCGCAGTCGATGGCCACCACCTGAAACCTCGGGTTCGCGGTCCGGCTGTACCATTTTCTTGTTGAGCTTCTTCTCTTCACCGCGTCGTGCGGCACCGGGGTTTCTTTGATCCGGCGCACGCCTTCTTCAGCTGTCGTATCCATTCCCGTGATCAGGATCCGGCGCGAACCGAAATCGCGGATCAGCCGCACGAGCTTCCTCGTGTCCACATGGCTGATGCCCGGCACATCCGCATCGAGCAGCAATTCCTCCACTCTTCTCGTCGCGCGGAAGTTGGAAGGATTTTCATTCAGGTCTCTTACGATCAGCGCCGACGGTGCCGTGATCCGGCTTTCGAAATCCTCATCCGTGATCCCGTAATTTCCGATCAAAGGATAGCTCATCACGACCGCCTGGTCCGTGTAGGACGGGTCGCTTAAGATCTCCTGATAGCCCGACATGGACGTGTTGAATACGACCTCGCAGACCACGTCTTTTGTGCTCGCGAACGCCTCTCCGAACACCTCGGTTCCGTCTTCAAAGATCAGTTTCCGTTTCTCCATCTATGCTCTCCCCCTTACCGGCCTGCTTTGATCGACTCTTCCACAAACCTCCGGAACAAAGGATGCGGACGGTCCGGCCGGGATTTGAATTCCGGATGGAACTGCACGCCGAGATAGAAGGGATGGTCCTTCACTTCCACGGTCTCAACGAGCTCCCCGTCCGGAGAAAGGCCGGAGATCGTAAGCCCTGCGCCGGTCAGCGTATCGCGGTATTCATTATTGAATTCATAACGATGGCGGTGGCGCTCCACGATCTCCTCTTTCCGGTAACACTCTTCCATGATCGTGTCCTTTGCGATACGGCAAGGGTAGCCCCCGAGCCGAAGCGTTCCTCCCTTGTCCACCGTATCCGACTGCCCCGGCATGAAATCGATCACACGGTGTTCGGACGGATCATGAAACTCGCCGGAGCAGGCGTCCTTTATCCCGGCCACGTTTCTCGCAAATTCAATGACCGCGATCTGCATACCGAGGCAGATCCCAAAGTAGGGGATCTTCTTCGTTCTCGCATAGTTTGCCGAAAGGATCATGCCTTCGATCCCGCGGTC
>JAEESA010000196.1 GCA_016286115.1 Lachnospiraceae bacterium | reverse complement strand
GGCGTCATCGGAGGGATATCATAACCGGTCTCTTTGCGGATATAATCTGCGATCTCAGTGATCACCCGTGTGTTCATACCGTTAAGCGTACCTCTCAAGGATGCATATTCGAATACCATGGCCTCCAGGGGTACATTTCCGGTGCGCTCGCCGATCCCGAGAAGCGAGCAGTTCACGGCACCGGCACCATACATCCACGCAGTGGTCGCGTTCACGACACCCTTATAGAAATCATTATGTCCATGCCATTCTATCATTTCCGAGGGAACATCCGAATGATGCTGCAGGCCGTAGATGATGCCTGATACGCTCCGGGGCAGTGCGGCACCCGGATACGGCACGCCGTAGCCCATGGTGTCGCAGGCACGGATCTTGACCGGCACCCCGCTTTCGCGTGAAAGCTCCATCAGACTGTTGGCAAAGGGGACGACAAAACCGTAAAAGTCGGCTCGTGTAATATCCTCAAAATGACATCTGGGGCGCAGGCCTGCTTCGATACATTCTTTGACGATACCAAGATATTTGTCCATGGCCTGTTTTCTGGTGAGTCCCATTTTTTTGAAGATATGATAGTCGGAGCAGCTGACCAGAATACCCGTTTCCTTTACCCCTATGGATCGTACCAGTTCAAAATCCTGTTTGCTGGCGCGTATCCATGTGGTGATCTCAGGAAACGCATAACCAAGCTCCATACATTTTTCCAGAGCCTTCCTGTCTTTGTCGGAATAAACGAAGAACTCGGTCTGCCGGATCATCCCATTCGGGCCGCCAAGTTCATGCAGCAGTTTGAAAATGTGTACCATCTGTTCGGTGGTATAGGGCGTTCGCGACTGCTGGCCGTCACGGAAGGTTGTGTCCGTGATGAAGATGTCTTCCGGCATGTTCTCAGGCACGCGTCTGTAGTTAAAAGCTATCTTCGGCGTTTCTGTATAGGGGAACATCTCCCGGTACAGTTCCGGAACAGCGGTGTCCTGCAGCTGATAGATATAGGGATCCTGCTCCAGTTTATAAGTCTTGCTGCTAAGTATGATATCGCGCATGGTATTACCTCCTGTCATGAATCTGCTTTCCGAACGGAGCTCCATCCGGTGCCTTCTTCGTATTTACTGTATTTACAATTATTATCATATATAC
The DNA here is from genome assembly GCA_016286115.1 of Lachnospiraceae bacterium. Lineage (GTDB taxonomy): Bacteria > Bacillota > Clostridia > Lachnospirales > Lachnospiraceae > RUG12461. The sequence goes on along the minus strand of JAEESA010000196.1, from coordinate 5,301 downwards.
TATTATTTGTATAACGAATAAATCGAATAGAAATTATTCGAAAATCAAATTATTATCCATTGGAGGGAAAGGATCGTGTATATCGAGACGATCAGGACTTTTATTGTTCTTGCACATACGAGAAACTACACCAGGGCAGCCAGCCAGCTTTTTGTGGCGCAGTCCACGGTCACGAACCGGATAAACGAACTGGAAAAGGAACTGGGCTTTCCTTTATTTAACAGAACAAACAGAAGCGTGGATCTCACTCCAGAGGGGGAGCAGTTTATGATTTACGCTGAGAAAGTGACAGAACTTACAGATACTACTCTGGCCGAGATCTCATCAAGCCAAAAGTACGACAATTATCTGCGGATCGGCTGTGCGGATTCCATCTATGAAGGTCATTTGGCGCCGCTCATCCAGAAACACCGCATAACGCATCCAAGGGATTACCTGAAGATATCCATCGGCCTCTCTGAGCACCTGCTGGAACAGATCCAAAACGACATGCTGGATGTGGTCTTTACTTACCTTCCGCTGCGAAGGAATTCTCTGCACTGCAAGCAATACAAGCAGGATACTCTGGTGCTGGTGACGGATATAAAGAATGAAAAATACAAAAAGGGTATACGTGTTGAACAGATTTTGGAAGAAAAGTATCTGATGTGCAATTTTGCGCTTCAGGATGTTGGACAGTATATCAGAAAGCTCTTTCCCAAATATCATCAGTTTGAGCTGGAGATCGACGACTGTATGAAGATCGTGCCCTATCTGATCCATCAGGATAATTACACCTTTCTTCCGAAGGATATGGCAGACCCCTACATCAAGGAGAAGCGTTTACGGCGCATTCCGCTTATAGATTTTAATACGCCGGTGATCAACAGCTACATCATCTACAAGAAATCCATGGAGAAGATCTGCAATGAGATCTTCAAAATATAAGACAGATCTTGTTCCGGCAGTTATACCAAAAGTGCAGGCAGCTTTCGCCGCCTGCACTCTTAATAATTCTTTTAAAGTTCCTTTGAGAAGAAGAACGACTGGTTTCTTACATACCCGATGTCCTTGTAGTTCATGATCTGCTCTGTGCTTCCGATGAAGAGCATTCCGTGATTTACGATCGAGTTGTAGAACTTGCGATAGATCTCGTCCTTCGCTTCTTCGGTGAAATAGATCACCACGTTCCGGCACACGATGAGGTGGCACCCCGTCGGGTACGGATCCTTTAAGAGATTATGCTCCTTGAATTCAACGCGCGCTTTGACCTCATCCGCGATCTTGTTCGCATTTCCGACCTTGGTGAAGAATTTTTTCTTCAGGTCCGCAGGCACACCGGCGATGCTCTTGTCATCATAGAGCCCCACCTTCGCCTTGCCGATCACGGTCTTGTCAATGTCGGTCGCCAGGATCTTGATCTGGTTGATCGGTACGTGCTTCGACAGCGCCATGACGAGCGAATACGGTTCGTCGCCTGTGGAGCAGGCCGCGCTCCAGATCTTTAAGTTCTTCCCGAACTGCTTGAAAAGCTTCGGGAACACTTCCTCATCCATGAACTTCCACTGTTCCGGATTCCGATAAAACTCGGAAACATTGATGGTCATGAAGTTGATGAATTCATCGAACTTTTCCTTGTCCGTCTTCAGGAGCTTAAAATAATCCTGAAAATTCTTCATGCCGTTCTTTGTCGCAAGGGTCTCGATCCGGCGGCGCATCTGGCGCTCTTTATAGCAGGTCAGATCGATCGATGTAAGCTTCAGGATATCCTTTTGAAACTGTTCGTAATTCTCCAACTCGTCATTCTCCTTCTTCTGCTGCGACAGCCTCGATATCTACGTCTGCAACGTCATCAGATCCTTCCTCTGCCTTCGGTTCATCCGGCAGAAGAGCCTTCATGCTCAGGCTGATCTTCTTTTCGGCTTCATTAAAGTCCACAACCTTTGCTTCGATCTCCTGGCCGACGGTAAGCACATCCGACGGCTTGTCGATATGCTCTCTCGCGATCTGGGATACATGTAAAAGCGCATCCACGCCGGGAGACAGCTCCACAAAAGCGCCGAAGTCTGCCATTCTGGCCACTTTTCCGGTTACGATATTTCCGATCGCGAACCGCTCGGAAGCATCCTTCCAGGGGTTCTCGTCTTCAAACTTCATGGAAAGCGCGATCTTGTTCTCGCGGATATCCTTGATAAAAACACGGCAGGTATCGCCGACCTTAAAGGCTTTCTTCGGATTGTCGATCCGGCCCCAGCTCATTTCAGAGATATGCAGAAGGCCGTCCGCGCCGCCGAGATCGATAAATGCGCCGAAATCGGTCACGTTCTTCACGGTACCCTCGATCACATCCCCGACATTGATCCTTGCAAAGAGCTCTTTCTGCTTCTCTGCCTTATCGGCTTCAAGAAGCCTTCTTCTGTCGCCGATGATGCGGCGCCTTCTCGGATTGAACTCGGTAATGACAAACTCGATCTCTGTATCCTGATACTTGCTGAGATCCTTTTCAAAGGTATCGCTGACCAGGCTGGCGGGAATGAAGACTCTCGCTTCATCCACGACGACGGAAAGTCCGCCGGAAAGCACCTGTACAACCTTTGCCTTCAGCACTTCTTTGTTATTAAACGCATCTTCCAGCCGTTTATTGCCTTTTTCCGCGGCTAGATGCTTGTAAGAAAGGAGAACCTGTCCTTCACCGTCGTTGACCTTCAGGACCTTGGCTTCCATGGTATCCCCTACCTTGACCTGCGTCGTAAGGTCCAGGTTTGACTCGTTCGTGTACTCGTTGCGACTGATAATGCCGTCTGACTTGTAGCCGATGTTCAGGATTATCTCATCCGGCTTCACTTCGATGACTGTGCCCTCGACGATCTCTCCATTTCTTATAGTCTTGATGGATCCCTCCAGCATTTGTTCAAAACTCATTTCTGACATGTTTTTGAACCTCCTCAATGATATTCGTGGGAGTCGATGCCCCTGCAGTAACGCCGATCGTGTCACAGTTTCGCAGTGCTTGAACATTCAAGTCCCGATAGGTCTGGATATAGAACGTGTTGGGACAGATGGATGTACTGATCTCCGCCAGCTTTCTTGTATTGGAGCTCTCCGCTCCGCCGATCACGATCATCGCGTCCGCAGTCCCTGCAATCTCAGCCGCCTCCTTCTGGCGTTCTTCCGTGGCGCTGCAGATTGTATTTACCACAACTATATCAAAACCCATACCATCATACTCTACTTTTTGTATGATTTCAACTAAATCTTTAAATTTCGTCGTATTGGCAGTTGTCTGCGCCACGATCACGGTTTTTTTGCGCAGGCGGAGCGCCTTGGCTTCGTCCTTCGTTCCGACCACAAAAAACCGGTCTTTTTCCCCGTAGCTTCGGATCGCCTCCACCTCCGGATGCCCCGCATCCCCGATGATCACGACATCATACCCTTTTCCCGTGTATTCTTCCACCAGGCTGTGGATCCGTTTCACAAAGGGGCAGGCGGCATCCTCCACGCGAAACCCTTTCTCCTTCATGAGCGCCGCTTCTTCCTTCGTCACGCCGTGCGAACGCAGGACGATCGTCCCTTTTTCAAGGCCGTCCAGCTCCTCCGTAGAAGAAACGACCTTCGCGCCCCGCTCAGCGAGGCTCTTCACGACCTCCTCGTTATGGATGATCGGCCCATATGTATAGATCGGGCCTTCCTCTTCATCGAGCACCCGCTCCACCGTCTCCACCGCCCGTTTGACCCCAAAGCAGAAGCCTGCGGTCTTTGCCGTTACGATCTTCATCAATATCCTTTATCCTTCATGATCTTTTCAATCTCTTCCACGACTTCCTCGATCGAAAGGTTTGAGGTGTCGAGAAGGACCGCATCCTCCGCCTGCTTCAAGGGCGCGCATTCCCTTCCCGCGTCGCGTTCATCCCGTTCCTTCATATCCCTTTCGATCTCCTCAAGATCCGCTTCCACGCCTTTTTCCTTTAATTCCAGGAACCGGCGCTTGGCCCGCGCGTTCCGGTCCGCGGTCAAAAATATCTTGACCTCCGCCTTCGGCAGGACCACGGTGCCGATATCGCGGCCGTCCATGACGACGCTCATGCTCTCCGCGAGCTTCTGCTGCAGCTGGGTCATCTTCGAGCGCACCTCGGCATACGCGCTGGTCACGCTGGCGCAGGCGCTGACCTCTTCCGTGCGGATCAGGCCGGATACGTTTTCCCCATTCAAAAAGATCTGCTGGGTCTGGTCCTCCGGGGAATATGAGATCGAAACCTCGATCTCATCCAGCGCTTTTACAACGCTCTTACGATCCTGCGGATCGATCCCTTTTCGGATCGTAAAGAGCGCCACGGTCCGGTACATGGCGCCGGTGTCGATATACACCACGCCCAGCTTCTTTGACAAGTGCTTTGCGATCGTACTCTTTCCGGCTCCTGCCGGCCCGTCGATCGCGATGCGGATTGGTTTACTGGTCTCTCTGCTCATGTTTCTATCTCCTTTATATAGTCATTCTGTCCGTTGCGGCCAGAGGCATACTGTATCTTCCGCTCTTCATCCAAGCGAGCGGCCGCTGAGGTCATGCGATTTTAAGTCTCGCTAAGCACCTTCCGAAACATCCCGAATACATAGTATGCCTTTGGCCGCAACTACACTATGATCTCCTGTACAGCACTGGTTCCTGCCAGGTACCCCGTGGACCAGGCGATCTGAAGGTTATAGCCGCCGGTCATTGCGTCGCAGTCCAGCATTTCGCCGGCAAAGTAGAGCCCCCGGACGAGCTTCGACTCCATCGTCTTCGGGTTCACTTCCTTTACGGGGATCCCCCCGCAGGTGATGATGGCCTCTTTGAAGTCTCCGGTTCCGATGATCGTCAGCCGAAAATCCTTAAGGGCATTGACGAAGTTCCCTCGTTCTTCCTTTGTCAAACTATGGAGCGGCCTCTCCATAAGGAGCCCTGCCCGCTGCAGGAGCACTTCGCCGAGACTCTTCGGAAGCAGGCGGGGTGTAAGGCTTTTCAAATGCTGATTCGGCGTTTCCGTTATTTCCCGCAGGATCCTCTCATGCAGCTGTTTTTCAGACAGCGCCGGCTTCAAATCGACGCCAAGAATAAAAACATCACCGGCCGCCAATCTTCTGGAAAGAACACTGCTCGCAGACAGGATCACAGGACCGCTGACACCGGTATGTGTAAACAACAGTTCCCCAAAGTCAGTAAATTGTTCCTTCTCTTTCGCATCATATACACGAACGGCCACATTTTTCAAAGTCAGTCCAGCCAGTTCTCGGACAAATGTTTCCTTCGTATTAAGTCCCACAAGAGATGGCACCGGCTGAACAAGG
>JAEESA010000195.1 GCA_016286115.1 Lachnospiraceae bacterium | reverse complement strand
AGAAGAGACATCCTACGATCTGCGATAATGTTACGATCTACGCCGGCGCTTCCATCCTCGGCGGGGATACCGTGATCGGAGAAAATACTGTGATCGGAGGAAATACGTTTATCACAAGATCGATCGACGCCAATACAAGAGTAAGCATGAAAAATCTCGAGATGGAATATCGGACGAACGAGAATGAAAGAAGGACAGAAGAGATATGCCAGGGAGAGGCATGGTATTATGTGATCTGAGAAAAGGAGACAGTTATGAAAATCACAGTGGCAGGAGAAAGTAAGGAGTATAAGGATGATCTGACGATCGCGGAGCTGATCGAGCTGGAGCAGGTGGAAACGCCGCAGTATGTGACGGTATCTGTGAATGAGGAATTTGTCGAATCCGGTGATTTTGAGAAGACAGGCCTTAAAGATGGGGATGAGGTGGAATTCCTTTACTTTATGGGAGGAGGAAGATAATGGCATTTTCCAATGAACAACTGGAACGCTATTCCAGACACATCATCTTGAAGGAGATCGGGGTCAAGGGCCAGAAAAAGCTTTTGAATGCGAAGGTCCTGATCATCGGCGCCGGGGGCCTCGGCGCGCCGGCTGCGCTTTATCTCGCGGCTGCGGGCGTGGGTACGATCGGGATCGCGGATGCGGACGTTGTGGACCTTTCGAATCTGCAGCGCCAGGTCATCCATACGACGAATGATATCGGAAAGAAGAAGGTGGATTCGGCTGCCGAGACGATGCGCGCGATCAATCCGGACGTTACGGTCAATACGTATTACGACTTTGTGAGCAGCGCGAATATCCTGGATCTGATCAAGGATTATGATTTCATTTTGGACGGCACGGATAATTTCCCTGCGAAATTTTTGATCAACGACGCCTGCGTGATGCAAAAGAAACCCTTTACCCATGCCGGCATCATCCGGTTCAAGGGCCAGATCATGACAGTGGTCCCGGGAGAAAGCCCGTGTTACCGCTGTGTCTTTAAGAACCCGCCTCCGAAGGACGCCGTGCCGACCTGCAAACAGGCCGGCGTGATCGGCGCGATGGGTGGCGTGATCGGTTCACTCCAGGCCATGGAGGCGATCAAATTCATTACGAATACCGGGGAACTCCTGACAGGAAACCTCCTCACCTATGACGCGCTCAAGATGGAATTCCATAAGATCAAGCTGCCGCCGCGCGGAATGGGCTGCGCGGTCTGTTCGGACCAACCGACGATCACGGAACTCATCGATTATGAGCAGGCGGCCTGCGATCTGAAAGGCGGCGCAGGGGAGGGACGATATGAAAATCCTGATGAAACAGGCGGATTACGACCGGATTTTGGAATACGCGCTTGCGCAGCGCCCGGACGAAGCCTGCGGGTTGATCGCGGGAGAGTATAAAGACGGTGTCCGCGAGATCAAAAAGGTATATCTGCTTACGAATACGGACCATACGAACGAACATTTTTCGATCGATCCGAAGGAGCAGCTGCAGGCGGTGAAGGATATGCGTTCGAACGCCTTAAAACCTCTCGGGAACTGGCACTCCCATCCCGAGTCACCTTCGCGCCCTTCAGAGGAAGATAAGAAGCTCGCGCATGACAGAAACGCAAGCTACCTCATTTTGTCTCTGGAACATGCGGATCAGCCGGTTTTGAATTCCTTTCACATCGAAGAGCAAGACGGAACAAAAGTGGTGACAAAAGAAGAACTGATCATAGAGAAGGAGGATTGAAATGGCGGATTTTCAGGTGGATGATAAGGTGGATGTTACGGACGTGGTATGCCCGGTGACCTTTGTGAAAACGAAGGTTGCTTTGGAGGAACTGGATGACGGCCAGATCCTGCAGGTACACATCAATGACGGGGAGCCGGTACAGAACGTTCCGAGGAGCATCAAGGAAGAGGGGCATGAGGTCCTTCGGCTCGCTGACAACGGGGATGGGACGTTTGAGCTCTACATCAAAAAAGTGGGGGATTAAGAGCGCACACCATCAGAATGGCGTTCTCCGGCGGGGCGGTATAATAGTCTCTTTTGATGCCGTCTACGCGGAAGCCGTATTTGAGGTAGAGCTGCTTTGCGGCTTCATTCGAGGCGCGCAGCTCCAGAGAGATTTTTTTGATACCAAAACTATTTTGGATCGTATCCAATAAGGAGGATGCGATCCCTTTTTTTCGGAATGCAGGAGCTGTGGCGAGGGCAAAGAGGTCGGCTTCGTTCTGCTCTGCAAACACCACGGCATACCCCCGAATCGTTCCATCCTCTTCTTCTGTAAGAACCCGGCAGTTTTCCGACGCCAGGCTCTGTTCGAACGTTTCCCTGCTCCAGCCGTTGGAAAAACACTGGTTTTGTATATTTAATATTTGATCTAAATCTTTGTTTAAGGCATCTCTGATCATACAAAAAATAGTATGCATAATAGTTGGAAAATGCAAGCGTTGTTTGGTAAAATCAGGTATATAGATTTTTTTCATTGCACAATCCCAATTTTTTTTCGTATAAAGCAAAAGTGAATGATCAAAGGAGGAGAAATATGAGAATTCATACCATTGAGAAAGATGAACTGCGTTTTTATGATCATCTTTTGCCGAAGGAGATGAAGGGCCTGATCCATATTCCGGGGATGATGGCGTTTGGAGCAGCCTTGGAGGAGGACGACGGGGCGGTTCCGATGAGTATCATGCTCGTGTCGTTTTCGCACGCGGATGAGATCAGGATCGAGTGGCTGTATACGGATCCGGAGTACCGGGGACAGGCAGCGGCAAGCCAGCTTTTGTATCTGGCGTTTGATCTGGCGCAGGCGGATAAGCGGTCGAGAGTGACTGCACGGATCGCGGGAACAGGGAGTAAGGACTACCATAGCGACCCGATCGTGCATTTTCTTCTGGAGCGGCAGTTTTCTTTCCAAAAGGAAACAGAGAATGAGTGGATGATCTCGGCGGAGGACGCGAAAAAAGCAGTCCTGCATGCCTTCGGATCCCATACCGATCCCGGCGCGTTCTTACCGCTGAGCGAGGTCTCCAACCGGATCCTGCGCAATGTGATGAATTTTGCGCTTGGCGCGGGAGAGGCGGAATTCCCGGTCCTTTTGGACAGGATCGACAAGGAATTAAGCTGTGTCTGCGTGATCGATGACCAGGTGGCCGGCGTGCTTCTCTTCATGCGCTATGAAAATACGATCTATCCGGTCGCATTTCGCGCTAAGGATAATGACCGGGGGACGTTGATGCTCCTGATGGTCAGCGCGGCGATCGCTGCCGAAGAGATCCTGACCGGAAGAGAGCTTATGGATATCCGTATCCATACCCGCGCCGGAAAGCTTTTGGCAGAGAAGGCTTTTAAGAGGTTCCCCTGCGTGCCGGCGTCTATACTGAGCGCGCCTGCCAATGCGCCCGAGCTGGACGAAAAGGAATATCAGGAATGGCTGAAGCTGCAGGAAGAGATCGAGGAGCAGGAAGCAAACCGTCCCAAACAGCTGATCTATGTGAGCACTGAATACTTAAGCGGGGTGGATATTTCGGAAGTCAGTGAATAGATAATAATGGAGGTATCGCATGAAAAACGAAGAACAGGTCAAGCAGAAGCTTCAGAATCAGATGCAGACAGCGCAGAAGAAGCAGCAGGCCAATATACAGATCAATAAACAGAACGAGCAGGCTTATGTGCTCAAAAAGCCCGATGAAGTGCCGTATCCCCTGAATTTTGGGGACGCTATGTTTGTGCTGCAGGATACCCGGAAGGTTTCTGATATCGTGGCGCAGCGGGACGCCCGGAATAATGAACTGCTGGCGGATAAAGAAAATAAGGACAAGACGAAGCCGAAACTCACCTTCAAGGAAAGGGTGACGAAAAAGGCGGAATCCTTCAAGGATGATGTTTCGATCCTGAATAAAAACAAACGCTTTATTCTCGGGGATACGCCGCAGATGGCGGCCCTGAAAAGGAAAGTGATCGCCCTGCACAATTTCCTGAACAGCCCGGATGAATTGAATAAAATGAGAAAGGATGGCAAATCGATCGATCCGGGGAAGTTCCTGGAAACCGTGAAGACGGTTTTCAATGAGGCGATCGAAGCCTGTGAATGGTATCTGCAGAACAAGACCCCGAGCAGCTGGTGGGGGAAGGGCAAGGAACGGTATCGGATGGTCTCAAAGATCAAGACCCAGGCGGAAGCGGATCTGCAGAGCTATACCATGGCGCACACGGCGCTGGTGCAGAACGCGGTTGTTCTCTCCTCAGGCCAGATGAATACGCCGCTGGCGGTGCTGCAGAATATCCTGACGACGGAAGTCATCGGCCAGCCCGAATGGCAGAATCAGGGAAACTCCACGGATGTGTACAAGATCAAACTGAGGATCAATGGCGAGGAAAAAACCTTCTACATGAAGGAGAACCTGCAGCTGATCTCTGCGAATATCCCGGCCTTTCTGGACCGCAGAAAAAAACAGCTTTCTGTCAGTCAGCAGAATAAGAAAGCGAACAAGCCGGATAAGGAAGAACAGCGTATGGTGGAGAACAAAACGGACGATGTCGATTACCAGAACGGCATCAACCTTCTTGAAAAGATGAAGGAGAAGCTCGATAATGAGGGGAATATGAACGAACGCCATAAGATGGAGCAGCGATTCGCGAATTTCTTCGGCCACGATTTTGATGAGATGTTCAAAGAATACCATGCCTATGTCAGTGCGCTGGAAAACAACGAACAGGTTTCCGTTGCTGATCTTTTGGAGGAATGGCAGGATAAACTGGATGCGGATCAAAATAACTACATGGCCCAGCAGATCGTGAAGGCCCTGAAGGATGCTGTAAATAGCGAAAACGGTGAAAAACCGAAGCCCATTACAGCGTTTGAATGGATGAAAGACCGGATCTGCAAAGAAGAGAGCGGCCTGGATCCGGATAAGGACAAGGATATCATCAAGCTTCTTGGAGAGATGCAGGAAAAGAATGCCAACGAGCGCAAGAAAGACACCGGTGCCGGCAGGATCGAGACGCTGTTCCGCGTCACGCTCGGCAAGGAGGTGGAGCTTTACGGGCAGATGAAGCAGAGAGGCAATATAGCCGACAACGAGATCGCCGCTGCAAACAACAGCGCTACCGCGGAGCTGGCCAAACAGGCGGGCTTTACGGAGGTGATCTGCGACTCCTACTCGACGCTGGCGACCTATAAAGACCGGACCGGGCAGGATGTGCAGAACTTCGTGACGGTCATTGAAGTTGCGGAGGGGGAGGAAATGGTCGAGCTTCTGCATAGCGCGATCAGGAATAAAAAGAAGATCAAGTATACGCCCAACGCGATCCGGCAGCTCATTAAGCTGCATGCGATGGACCTTGTCTGCCTTCAGGTGGACCGCCACGGAAGAAATTTCAAGTGCGATGTGATCAATGATAATGAGGGAAACTATGTTGTGACAAGTATCAAGGCCTATGACAATGATATGTCCTTTACCGAGGAATCTTTGTTGAACGTATTCCTGAGCAAGGACAAGAAGGATACCAAAAAGGCCGGGTTCCTGCCGCCGATCTTCAAGACCGTGAAGAAAAACTCTCTGGAATATGTACATCTGGCAAAGAACTATTTCCACATGAAGGCAAAGAGAGGCTTAAATCCTCCTCCCAAGGGCTCCAAACCGCAGTTTACCAACAGAAAGGGCCAACTGCAGGATATGAATGACAAGGCCGCCGACATACTGATGATCATGCCGTTCAAACAGCCCGAAGATTTCATGGCTAAAAAAGGCGAGGTAAAGAAAAGAGCCGTTTTGAATCGGAAAGGAGAAGTAGTCGAAGAGGCAAAAGAGCTGTCTTATGAGTCCCAGGAGGGAAGGAAAGCGATCGATGAATTCAATTCTCTGATCAAGGGACTGATGGATATACTTTATGTGTCAAAAACCAAGGATGATGACAAGAAGTATTTCATGGAATTTAACATCAAGGAGAAGCTTAGCGACGATGAAAAGCAAACACTCGGCCAGCTGATCAAGCGGCTGGAAGCTCTTCACGAAAATTATGACTTTACGGATAACGTAGAGTTTAATGGATATATGGCCAGAACGTTTATTAATGTGCTCACCAATAATATGTTCAATAATTGCGTGGGCGCCAAGGAGGGTTGGATCACGGCCATGCTCCACTACCTGACCAACCGGTATTGCAAAGATGACTTCGTGCAGAAGGGATATCAGGAGATGGCCCTCGAAGAGCCGAAAGAAATGCAGGCGCTCCATAGAAAAGATCAGGAACCGGGCGAAGAAGGGGATCTTTATGTGCCGACCCTCCTGCACTATGATAACGAGGCCTATAAAAATCTGTGTGAATTGGACAGAAAGCTGAACGAAGGAGATCCCGATCTCATCGGAAAGCTGAATGACAGACACATCACGGATGAAGCGGGCCAGGGCAGGATCAGCAAGCTCCAGGCTTTGAAGAACAGAGTAAGGGAAACGATCGATCAGCTG
>JAEESA010000009.1 GCA_016286115.1 Lachnospiraceae bacterium | reverse complement strand
CGAGAGGCTTCAAACGGCGATAATGCTCTGTCAGCGCGGCCGATGCCAGTCCCATTTTCCGATATTTCGGGATCGTGCATAGCGGCTCCATGTAAGCCAGATGGTTTTCTTTCACCCACCACATACCCGAAAAGCAGGCATATTCCTCATTTTCATCCGCGATGATCAGGTTATATTCATACGTTGAATGCGGCGGCGGGTTTTGAATGCAGTCCAATATGCCCTTGTAGGACTTTGCCGGCGTCCACTCCTCCGATCCATCCTCCGCTATTTATGGATGTATAACCGCGTCATCTCCGGTTCGCCGTCGCCTTGCGCCATGCAATGGAATTCCCAGCCGTAGCGCTCGTAAAAGCCCGTATGATCCGTCACGAGATATAAGGGCGAAATCCCTTTGGAGCGCATGTCTTCGACGACGAGATCCAGAAGCTTCCCGGCGATGCCGCGGCCTCTGTATTCTTCCTCTGTGTAAACCGCGCAGACATTGGGAGCAAAATCCTTTCGGTCATGAAAATCATTTTCGATCACGCCAAGCCCGCCGACGATCTTGTCTCCATCCATGCACAGATACCAGCCGTACTCTGTTTCTCCGCCAAGATACGCCTCCATGCATTCCAGATATGCTTCCTTCGGCACTCCCCATTTCTCGTGAAACCACTGTGCCGCTTTCTCTTTAAGGTTCTCGTTTTCCCGAAGAATAATGTAAGTTAGCTCTTTCATCACTTTCTACCCTTCTATTATATTTTCAAGTATTTCGGAACGTAAGCTTCGATCTTTATGCCTTCTGAGGTGTATTCCTCGGACAGGAGCTGGCCGTATTTCCGGATCCTGGAGAGTGTTCCGCCGTCTTGAAAGGGGATCACGGTTTGGATATGGACCCGGTTTTCCCGGAGAAGCCGTTCCAGAGCCTGAATGAGGTCCTCCTTTCCCTCGCCGGTTTTTGCGGAAAAACGGACAGAGACATCGGCGCGGAGATCCCGATAGGGCTCCTCCGGGCCGGGAAGATCAGACTTGTTCCAAACCGTCAGGATCGGCTTCCCCGTGATCTCAAGGGAGGACAGGGTATCGTACACCACCTTGCAGTGCTCTTCGGCTTTTGGGTCAGAGCTGTCAACGATATGGATAAGATAATCCGCGTATCGCGCTTCTTCCAGGGTGCTTCGGAACGCATCGATCAGATGGTGCGGGAGCTTGCTGATAAAACCAACCGTGTCCGTCAGCAGCAGTTCCTGCCCGTTTTCCATCGAAAAGCTTCTTGTCGTCGGATCAAGGGTGACAAAGAGCTTATCCTCCGACAAAACGTCCGAGCCGGTCAGGAGGTTCAAAAAGGTGGATTTTCCGGCATTTGTATATCCGACAAGAGCCGCTGTCGGAAGCGCGCTTTCCATGCGTTTCTTCCGCGTGGTCTCGCGGACCCGTTTCAGATCTTTAATGGCATAAGAAAGCGCGGAAATCCTGTTTTTGATCATACGCCGGTCCGTTTCCAGCTTGGTCTCCCCCGGCCCGCGGGTCCCGATCCCGCCGCCGAGCCGGGACAGGATCTTTCCCATGCCGATCAGATGAGAAGCGCGGTATTTCAGCTGCGCCATCTCCACCTGCAGCTTTCCTTCTTTTGTTGTCGCGTGAGCCGCGAAAATATCGAGGATCAGAAGAGTCCGGTCCAGAACCCTTGCGTTCAGAATATTTGACAGATTTTTCATCTGCGCCGGGGACAGCTCGTCATCACAGATGATCCCGTCCGCGCCCTCCTCTTCGAGGATCCAGCGCAGTTCTTCTGCTTTTCCGCTGCCGATATAGGTGGCAGGATCGGGATGAGGAAGATTTTGCGTCACCTGATCCACCGCCTCCCCTCCTGCCGTATCCAGAAGGTCGGCCAGTTCGTTTAATGACCCTTCGGTTTCTTCTTCGCTTCCCACCGCAACCAGAATATAGGTTTCATGAGCGTGGTTTTCTTCTGAAAATCTCATTCTTTCAAAAGCTCCAATATTTTATCATAATCAAACTGATCGGAGGCTTCTTTCAGTTTATTCCATAATTTGGCATACTCATCCGGTATGCGCCAGCTGGACATTTCTTCGAAGATCTTTTCCAGCCTGTCGCAATCCATATCATTCGCGGCGGCTTTGATCTCTTCAAGGCAACGCTTAATATCCTCTCCGGAGGCTTCCGGTTTATCCCCGGGTTCCGTTTCGGGAAAAGCTTTTTCAAGCGGGTCCCGTAACGATCTGTATTTTTCGAGGAAACTACCGAAATGAGAGTGGATATAGTCCGTGTCTCCGCTTTTCCCGGCGTTTTCCAAGAGCTGTGCATCCTCGCCGAGTTCAGTTGCGCCGATGATCCTGGCTGAGCTTTTCAGCGCATGGATCCGGATCGTAAAATTGTGATAATCTTCGTCGGCGTTGTATTTTTCCAAAGCGAGCGAGGTATCGTCGATGGAATTGAAGAAGATCTTCAGCAGCGACAGATAGGCGGTGACAGAGCCGCTGTTTTTGATCCCCTCATCAATATCGATCAGCGGGAAATCGCGGATCGGGGCTAATTCCTCCGGAAACTCTTCCTCCGGCTGCAGTTCTTCTTCGGCATCGGCTTCCTCGAGCTTATCCTCCGGCAGATGCTTTATCAGCATTTCTTCCAGTTTTTCCGGGTTGATCGGTTTGGAAAGATAATCATCAAAGCCTTCGGCAAGATATTGTTCCCGGGCGCCGGAGATGGCGTTTGCCGTCAGGCAGACATAAGGCGTGTTTCGATTCGGATTATCCGCCTGCTGTTTTATTTCATGTAAGGTTTCGATCCCGTCCTTATCGGGCATCATATGATCCAAAAAGATCATGTCATAAGGCGCGTTTGCTGTAAGGCGAAGGGCCTCTTCGCCGCTACCGGCCGTATCGATCTTAAGCTTTGTTTTTGAGAGAAGGCTCTTAAAGACCATCAGGTTCATCGGATTGTCGTCCACAACAAGAACATGGGCATCCGGTGCTGAGAATTTTGCTCTGTACCGGGTTTGTTCTTCTGCGGGCTTTTCTACCGAAATTCGGTAATCTCCCATCGGATCCCAATTCATGACCTTCTGCTTCAGAGAGAAGGAGAAGGTGGAACCGAAGCCGTAAATGCTTTCCACCTGCAGGGTGCTTCCCATCAGGTCAAGGATATGCTTTGTGATGTTCATGCCAAGGCCGGTTCCCTCAATGCTGCGGTTCCGCTGCAGCTCCAGCCGTTCAAATTCGGAGAAGATCTTCTGAAGGTCCTCCTCTTTGATCCCGATCCCGCTGTCCTTTACGGAGATATAAAGCAAAATCTGATCCGGCTCATCGGTGACCCTGTTGAAGGAAACCCTAAAGGTCACGCTGCCTTTTTCCGTGTATTTTACGGCATTGGTAAGGATGTTTGTGATCGCCTGCTTGATCCGGATCTCATCTCCGTATAAGTGCTTCGGAATGTTCTCATCAAAATCCGTATATAAGGTGAGGCCTTTTTCTTCCGCCCTGGTTTTCACCATGTTCACGAGGTCATTTAACACCACCGACAGGTCGTATTCCACCGGCACGATCGTGAGTTTCCCTGATTCGATCCTGGAGAAGTCCAGAATGTCATTGACGATGCCGAGCAGAGTCTGGCCGGCGGTCTTCACGTTGCCGGCGTAGGAAAGGACATTGTTTTCATTGCTTTCCCGCAGGATCATTTCATTCATGCCGAGGATCGCGTTGATGGGCGTACGTATCTCATGGGACATGTTGGACAGAAAGGCGGATTTGGCTTCACTGGCAGCGAGGGCATGTTCTGTCGTGGTGGTCCGGCGGTGAGCGCTGAGCATCAAAAGGGAGACGATCACCACCACGATGATCGTAGTTATGATGGTTATGATCAAGATGGTAAGGAGCCAGTCGAATACCGAAGTGGCGTCCTTGACGGAGATACAATACCAGTTGTCCAGAAATTCCGCGGCATAAACGATATAATGCGAACCGTTGTAATCAAATTCAAAGGAGTTTTCCTCGGATTGTTCGAGCTGCTTAAAAATCTCGGCGCCGAAGGAATCGGCTTCCTCCGAATAATCTTTTCCGAGTTCATTTCGGTCGGAATGCGTAACGACCATACCCTGGTCGTTTAAGATCATTTCAACGTCGATTCCCTCATTTTCAACAGCTTCTTCGGTCATCCTCTGGACCTGGTCCAGCGACAGGTCAACGGAAATAACGCTGACGTTATCGCACAAAGTCTTGCCGAGAGCGAGCATGGTCCCGCCATCCTGGGCATCCACATAAGGCTCCGTGATGGAGATCTCCTGGCCGTTTGAAATGGGCTTGGTGTACCAGGGGCGTTCCGTAGCGACAAAGTCCGCGGGCGGAACCCAGTTTGTTCCACTGAAAAACCGGCCGTTGATGTACCCATACAGGCCGGTGGAGTTTTCCACGACGGCATTCCGGTAGGTTGTGGACTGGACGACAAGAAAAGACTGAATATTCTTATCGGATACCTTGTCCGTTATCATATCATTGAGCGTGTAGGCGGTGAAATTGATGAGATCGGTGTTTGTAGACAGGTATCGTTCAAACTGATCGGCAGACTTCCGCGCAGCGATCTCGCCGTCCTTGATGATGATCGAGCGGTTTGCATCATAAATGAGCTTATAGTACATCGTAAGGATCCCGATGAAAAAAACAGATACCAAAATCCCGATGATCATTGTCCGGATAGCGGATCTTTTCAGATTTTTGGTGGTTGAAGCAGAAGTTTTCATGGCAATGTGTTATCAGTTACTATTTATTGCCGAGCCACGCGCTTTCTACGGGGCTGTGGTCCAAAAAAGATACGGTATTTATTATAGCACTACTGTTCAGAGAAGAAAACATTCTTTACTTACCGGGAGTGTTGTATAATGGGAACGAAAGGCGGGTATTTATGGGAACGTTTATCGCGATCGACCTCAAATCTTTCTATGCTTCGGTGGAGTGCATGGAGCGGGGGCTGGATCCATTATGCACAAATCTTGTCGTGGCGGATGTGAGCCGGACGGAAAAAACGATCTGTCTTGCCGTGACGCCGTCCTTAAAGGCTTACGGGATATCGGGCCGCGCCCGCCTCTTTGAGGTGGTGCAGAGAGTGAAGGAAGTGAACCGCGAGCGGAAGGCGGCGATCGGCGGAAGGGAATTTTCGGGGGAATCCTTTTATGACCCGGATCTGAAAAAGGATCCGACATTGGAGCTCACCTATATCGCGGCGCCGCCGCGGATGTCTTTATACATGGATCTCAGCACAAAGATCTTCAATATCTACCTTCGTTTTGTCTCCAGTGAGGACATGCATGTCTATTCCGTGGATGAGGTGTTCATCGACGCCACGGGGTATCTGGCTATCTACGGCCTGACCGGTGAGCAGCTGGCGCGGAAGATGGTGGCGGAGGTCTATAAGGAGACCGGGATCACGGCCACCGCCGGTGTCGGCACGAATCTTTATCTCGCGAAGATCGCGATGGATATCGTGGCCAAGCATATGGAGGCGGACGAATACGGCGCGAGGATCGCCTTTTTGGACGAGATCTCTTACCGGAGGCAGCTTTGGACCCATCAGCCGATCACGGATTTCTGGCGGATCGGGAAGGGGATAAAGCGAAGGCTGGAGAAGAACGGGATGTATACGCTCGGAGACGTCGCCTTATGCTCCATCGGAAAGGAAGAGGACTTCTTTAACGAAAAACTGCTCTATGACCTTTTCGGGATCAACGCGGAGCTTCTGATCGACCACGCCTGGGGCTATGAACCCTGCACGATCGCGGATATCAAGGCGTATGAACCGGCGGACACTTCGCTTTCTTCGGGCCAGGTTCTTTCGGAGCCCTATCCTTTTGACAAGGGAAAGCTGATCCTGCGCGAGATGACGGATCTTCTCGTTTTGGATCTCGTGGAAAAGGGGCTTTTGACAGATCAGCTCGTGCTCTATGTCGGCTATGATGTGGAAAGTCTGACCAAACCCGAGATTGCGGAAAAATACGAAGGGGAGGTCACGGACGACTGGTATGGGCGGCCGGTGCCGAAGCCCGCGCATGGGTCGGAGAACCTCGGAAAAGCCACTTCTTCCACGAAAAAGATCATGGCGGCAGCAGTGCGCCTTTATGAACGGATCGTAAATCCGGATCTTCTCGTGCGGCGCATGAGTATTACCGCGAACCATACCGTGTCGGAAAAAGAGGTAAAGGAGGAAGGCGTATATGAGCAGCTTTCGCTCTTTACGGATACGGAGAAGGAAGAGAAAGAGCTGGAGAAGGAGCGTCGGATGCAGGAAGCCGTGATCAGCCTGAAGAAGAAATTCGGGAAAAACGCGGTTTTGAAAGGAATGAACCTGGAAGAGGGCGCAACGACGATCGAGCGGAACCGCCAGGTTGGGGGGCATAAGGCATGACGGATAAAGAGCTGGAAAAAAGAAAAGCCCGGTATGAGGAGATCATTGATCTTCCTCATCCCGAGCCGAAAACGCATCCGAGGATGGAGCGGGCCGCAAGGGCCGCGCAGTTTGCTCCGTTTGCCGCGCTGACCGGTTTTGAGCAGAAGATAGCGCGCGCGGCGGAGGAGGTGAATTCCTCCGATACATAATGAATTAATTCATAGCAGGAACCACGACTGTGCCGGTGAAATCTTTCTCTGTGGCCGTGACCTTCAGCTGTGTATCGTCATCCGGCATCGCGGAAAGCTGATACTGGTCTTTGGGAAGAGTTATTGTGTAGCCTTGTCCGGGGAAGGTGAAGGAAACCGATCCGTCAGCTCTTGCAACCACCCGGCCGTGAAGGAGAGAGCGCCGGTTGATCGTGAAGCTGCAGGTCGCTTTTTTCAATTGCTTATTCGCCTTCTTTACAGCATTTCGCAGGGCATTCTGCTTGTCGGCAGAGAGCCCTTTTAAATTTACGGTCAGTTTGGCATAGAAGGATCCGCTGCCCGGGTTTTCACTTTTGCAGACATATTCCGCTTTGATCCGCGAAGAAGCCTGTTTTGCGCTGATCGGAAGCTTTTTGAAGAATTTGGTAAGATTGGTCTTCGCGCCGAGATCTGCTGCGGGATCAATGGCTTTTCCTGCGTATTCCGCGGCAGCCTTATAATTGATCGTAATAGAACCGTTGTTTTTGACCGAAACCGTCTCGGAAGTGTTTTTTGCAGGGGCAGGAGTGTAGCCGGGACCGTATTCTTTATCGTCGGGAGAACCGACATTTTTGGTCTGCGCGCTGATGCAAAGATTTCCATTGTTATTTCTGTTGGAATTAAGGTCTTCCCATTCCTGCGAGAAGCTTTGATAGATAAAGCTTTCCCCGGGATTGCTGCCTACCCTTCCTTCAAACCCTGGCCAGCTTAAGAAGTCTGTTTCCTGGCAGATATACCCGCCTTCGATGTTGACAACGACAGCAATGTCTTCTCCCATGTACAGGGTTACGGGGTCTTCTACGTCTATCGTGTAGCGTCCTGAATAGGGAAGATCGATCCCTGTTTTTTCCCAGAGTTTTGTTCCGGCGCAAGGGTCGCTTCCGTCAAATCCGGAGTAGACAGCGACAGAGGCTTCTCCGGCTCCGGAATCATCTGTCTCGTAAAGGAATCCTACCGAAACCAGTTCTTCTTTTCCATTTCCGTTGATCCGGAAAATGTTGGCGCCCGGGTTGGAGAATCCTACCCAGTCATGGAAGTTGCTGTCATAATAGTAATTATTGTCAGCAGTTTTCGGGGCGGCTTCCAATGCGATGACACCGTCTATGCTTCCTCCGAGGTTGGCATCATCATAGGAAATCCAGAAATAGCCATCCTCCGATAAACCGTTACCTCCCCAGCTGTTTCGGATCAGCCAGGCACCGTCGTGGTCCGGATATTCGTTAAAACAGGTACGTGGAAAATCATCATCCCAGCCGACGATCATGACGGTATGATTTTCGACATGAGCTGTCGGAAAGTAATAACAGTTGTTTTCCACGTTAATATCACCGCCGGCATAGTAAGCAACGGAAACAGCACCGCGTTCTGCGATCCAGGACTTGATCAGATCCGGATTTTGCATGCTGATCACATACCATCCGTTCAGAGCGACAGTATCTCCGGCAAAGGGATCAATTTTCGACCAGTTTTTAATGGGCAGATTCTTGTACGGGGCATAGCTTTCCGGCACAACACCTTTCCAGCGGATGAAGGTTTCACCGCCCATCATTGCATGGCCGCCGTAATCTAAAAGTTCTGTTTCGGAAAAATCATGAGAGATCGTGTCGCCATCCTGGGCGTGTTCCGGCGTCAGAACGGGATTGTAAGCGTTTGAATAGCAATAATGGACAAGATGCGCTTCGCTGTAGTCCACGGCAGTTGTCTCGCCATGCTCTTTGATCATATTACTTTCGACAGAACCGATGGCGCCATGTGCCCAGCAGGTGCCGTATGGGTTCTGGTCCCGGACTTTCGGGTACAGTTCCTGAAGGCGGCCAAGAAGTGTCGGATCGTTATGAGACGCCGGAAAAGCACTTCCCAATGAAGTGGTTTTTTGGGATGGGTTCAGCATATGATCTACAGCCGATGGAGTGTAGGCAGGGGAAAGCGGGATCGCTTTATGGCCTTCGATCGGAAGAGAACCGTAATTTTCTTCGGAAGCGAATGGATCCGGAATCGGATCCGCCTGAATGGTGGAAACCTGTCCGGTCATGACCAGAATACCGGTCAGGAAAAGTGCAAATAAATTCTTCTTTTTCATGATATAAAAATCCTCCCTTATCTAGTTCGACAAGGGAGGATGAAAATTTAGCGTAAATTCTTACTTTTTCGCGGCTTCCATGAGCTTTGTACGTAACTGATCCTCGATCTGGCCCAGTTCCGTCTCGGCGGCTTTGCGTTTTTCGCGGCCTTCGGTCTGGATCTTTAAGACTTCATCCAGCGTAGAGATCAGGCTTTCGTTGGTGTGCTTTAAGGTTTCGATATCGACGATACCGCGCTCGGATTCCTTTGCGGCGTCGATCGTGGCCACTTTCAGCTGGTCAGCGTTCTTGCGGAGCAAAGCGTTAGTCATATCGTTGACCTCGCGTTCCGCCTTGCTGGCCTGCGTGCTGTGCTCGATGCCGATGGCGATGACCATCTGGTTTTTCCACAACGGGATCGTGTTGACGATCGTGGACTGGATCTTTTCCGCCATCATGGAGTCGGAAGCCTGTACCATACGGATCTGCGGCGCTGTCTGCATCGCGATGGTGCGGGTCAGCTCCAGATCATAGATCTTCTTTTCAAACCGGTCGCACTGGGCAGCCAGGTCTTTCGCGGCCTGCGCGTCTTCCATCAGGCCGGAAGCGTCGGCCTTGGCCTGCAGCTGCTTTAATTCGTTGTTGCGTACGTCTTCCAGCTTTTCCTTGCCGGCCAGGATGTACATGGTCAGCTCTTTGAAATACGCAAGGTTCAGATCGTACATTTTGTCGAGAACGTCAATGTCCTTGAGCAGCGTCACCTGGTGCTTTTCCAGCTCCTTGGTGATCTCGTTCACATTGGTCTCGACCTTGCTGTATTTGGCTTTCATGGCCTGGATCTTGTTTCCGCCCTTTTTGAACAGCGCAAACAGGCCCTTTTCGTTCTCGTCTACATCAAAGCTCTTCAGCTCTGCCACCAGCGAGGCGATCATGTTTCCGACCTCGCCCATATCCTTGGAGCGGACGTTTCCGATGGCTTTTTCCGAGAAATCGGCCATCTTTTTCTGTGTTCCCGCGCCGTAGTTCATAATGCCCTGCGTGTTGGTCAGATCGATGGTTTTCGCAAATTCGCTGACCTGCGCTTTTTCCTCCGGCGTCAGGTTCAGTTCCTCCTGCTTTACGCCCGCGCCGTAAGATGACATCATCGCCGCGCCTTCTCCGTCTGATGCCACGGTGGCCGGGGGTGCTTCCACCTCCGCGGGCTTTGCGTCGAAGGTGAGGACAGGAGCCGCCGGGGCCGCCAGATCCAGTTCTTTAAATTCGTCCGACATAGTGATCCTCCTTTATACTTTTACTTTCTGTTCTACCAGCCCATCCTGGGTCAGCATGGTTTTCATAACAGAGATATCCGAAGACAGATCCCAGACCTGGTCTTCAAAGAAGCTTTCGAACAGCTTTTCAAAAGCGTCGTTGACCATATCGATCGCGCCTTCGATCTCCTGGCGCGCCTGCGCAGCATTTTCAGAAGTTTCCGCTTCCTGCAGCTCCAGATAGCCGTTTAAGAGCTTCTCAATGGTCGGAAGGTAATAATCCATGAAACGGCGAAGGTTTCCGGCCTGTTCCGGTTTTTTCTTGACCTGGTCAAAGATCCTGTTCATGATCTCTTCCAGCTTGTAAAGCCGGGTGCTCATCTCTTCGGTATCCGGGATCAGATCGTTTACCTCACGGACATGTTTTACATAGGCCTGGCCTTCGGTCAGGATCGTGACCACTTCGGGCGGATAGTCCTTGTAGGCTTCTCGCTGCGCTTCTTCTTCGCGGCGTTTCTTCTCTTCCTGCTCTTCCCGGCTCTTTTCCGCATCCAGATACTGGTCGTATACCTTGTCTGTCAGCATGAGCGTGGTCTCGTTCTTATCCAGCCGCGCTTTCGGGAGAAAACCCTGGCGGATCATCTTCTTCAGGTCGCTTAAGACCTTTCGGGTGCTGACGCCGATCCTTCCGGCGAGGTTCTTTAACTCCACATATTCCGCGTCCCCCACAACGTCGCCGTATTGATAATACAGGTTCATAAGGCTGCGGTTTTTGACCCCCATATAGAGCATGACGCCGGATCCGAACGCGAGCAGAGAGAAGAGGACGGTCAGGATCATCATGATAACCCGTACACCGGGGACTTCAAGCAGGGCAAACTTCGTAAGGAAGTTGACCGCGAGCAGGCCGTTGACCACAAGGCCGATGGCACCGAGGACGGTCAGGAGAATGCCGGTGCTCTTGCTGACGGGCTTGAAAAGAAAGTTGGTCTTCGGCACGTCCGGCGTTCTTGGAACGTTAAACGCCTGTTCCGCCTTCTTTGAGTGAGCATACGGGTCATTTTGCTTTTGCGCGCTCGGCGGTACGGCTCCGTTCTGGGCTTTCCGCCAGGCGGCTCCGTTCTGCCACTGATAGGGCTGGGAGCTGACCTTTCCTTCGGCATATTCCCGCGCAGCCTGCTGCCGCTGGGTCGCCATGGAAGGACCCGGATCATCATAATACTGCCCCTTGGCGGCTCTCTCTTCTTCGTTTTTTTTGGCGGAGAGCACGGCTTCACGCCGGATCTGGTCTCCGGCCGTCAGGACACGGTGGCTGATCGAGTTCTTCAGATTTTTGTAGTTTTTTGATTCGACGGCAGAGGTGACATCCCTTAAGATGCCTGCCCCCGCTTCCAGCAAGTCATCAATTCCCATAGCTTAAATTTACCATGAAAACAGGTTTTTTTTCAACTTATTTTCCGAGCGCAGTCTTCTGCGCCACCTTTGTTTCCTTATCGTAGCAGGCGAAGGCTTCATCCACAAGCTTCTTGTCCGGTTTCGGCGTAAACAGGCTGACGACCGGCACGATGACAAGCCCTGCGAGCATGACGACGGCGCCGCTGTTGATCGGAGACTGAAGGATCGCCGGGAAGGAATCGCGGCAGAAAATATTCAGGATCATGACCACAGAGGCAAACAGGAAGCAGCACCAGCAGGAGGCTTTGGAGACCCATTTCCCATACAGCGAATACAGGAACGGGGCCAGGAAAGCGCCGGCAAGAGCGCCCCAGGAAACACCCATGAGCTGGGCGATAAAGGTCACGTTGGAGGAATACTGGACCAGCGCGAGGACTGCGGAGATCGCGATGAATACAACGATCAGCACACGGATCATCAGGAGCTGGCTCTTTTCCTTCATGTTCTTTACGAAATTATCCTTGATCAGGTCGATGGTCAGTGTTGAACTCGAAGCGATGACGAGCGAGGAAAGTGTCGACATCGAAGCGGAAAGCACCAGGATCACAACGAGGGTGATCATGCCATCGCTCAGATTCGAGAGCATCGTCGGTACCACCGAATCATAGCCGTTTGCCGCGATATCGATCTGGTCGGAGAAAAGCCGTCCGAAACCGCCGAGGAAATAACAGCCGCCGGCCACCACAAGGGCAAAGATCGTGGAGATCACGGTTCCCTTCTGGATCGCGGATTCATCCTTGATCGCATAGAATTTCTGCACCATCTGCGGCAAGCCCCAGGTGCCGAGGGAGGTCAGGATCACAACAAACAACAGGTTGATCGGATCCGGCCCGAGGAACGAGTTGAAAACGCCTTGTATCGGCGAGACCGCCGGATCGGATACCGATGACAGTCCTTCCATGGCCTTCATCAGGCCGCCCTTGCTGTTCAGCACCGCCACGATGACGGCAACAATGCCGATCAGCATGACCATGCCCTGTATGAAGTCGTTGATGGCCGTGGCCATGTAGCCGCCGGCGATAACGTAGACCGCAGTCAATATCGCCATGATGATGATACAGACGCTGTAGTCGATATTAAAGGCCATGCCGAAAAGACGGGAAAGGCCGTTATAGAGCGAAGCCGTGTAGGGGATCAGGAAAATGAAGATGATGATGGAAGAGCCGATCTTCAATCCCTTGCTGCCAAACCGTTCCCCGAAGAACTGGGGCATGGTTGCGGAATTCAAGTGTTGTGTCATGATACGGGTGCGGCGTCCTAAGATCACCCAGGCCATCAGAGAACCGATGATCGCATTGCCGATCCCGGCCCAGGTAGCAGCGATCCCGTATTTCCAGCCGAACTGCCCGGCGTAGCCGACAAAGACGACGGCAGAGAAATAGGAGGTGCCGTAGGCAAAGGCGGTAAGCCACGGGCCGACGGAGCGCCCTCCGAGAACGAAGCCGTTCACATCCGTGGCTCTTTTACGGCAGTAGAGGCCGATGAACACAAGAACAGCAAAGTACGCGATCAAAATAACCAATTTCAACATAACTAAAACTCCTCAAAAACTTTATTTATCTACTAGCCCTCATTTTCGGATTCCACGAGGCGCTCCACCCCGTACATCTTCCGAAGCTTCGGTTTTTCGATCTTTCCTGTGGCATTGCGCGGCACATCCGCGAAGATGATCTTATGCGGCCGCTTGTAACGCGGCAGCTCCAGACAGAATTCGTTGATCTCTTCCTCTGTGCAGGTCATGCCTTCCTTGATGGAAATAATGGCGCCGGCGATCTCGCCGAGACGTTTATCCGGCAGGCCGATCACGGCTACGTCACGGATCTTTTCATGCTTGCGCAGGAAGTCCTCGATCTGCACCGGATAGAGGTTTTCTCCGCCGGAAACGATCACGTCTTTCATCCGGTCTACAAGGAAGATGAAGCCGTCGGGATCCTGCATGGCCACATCCCCGGTCAAAAGCCAGCCGTCCCGTAAGACCTCGTTGGTGGCTTCTTCATTTCGAAAATAACAGACCATCACGGAAGGACCCTTGACGCAAAGTTCTCCCGCCGTTCCCTGCGGCACTTCGTTAAAGTTTTCATCCACGATCCTGCATTCCCAGCCATAGCCCGGAACGCCGATGGCGCCGACTTTATGGATGTTTTCCACGCCGAGGTGGACACAGCCGGGTCCTAAGGATTCGCTCAGACCGTAGTTCGTGTCATACTGATGGTGCGGGAAATATTCTTTCCAGCGCCGTACCAGAGAAGGCGGCACCGGCTGTGCACCGATGTGCATGAGCCTCCACTGGGAGAGCTCGTAATCCTCCATTTTCAGGTCGCCCCGATCCATCGCGTCTAAAATGTCCTGCGCCCAGGGTACCAGGAGCCAGACGATCGTGCAGTGATATCTGGAGCCCGCGTCGAAGATATATTCCGGATTTGTGACCTTTAAGCGCACGGCCTTCGAACCGGCCAGGAGACTGCCGAACCAGTGCATTTTTGCGCCGGTGTGATACAGCGGCGGGATGCAGAGGAACGTGTCCTCACGGCCGGTGGAATGATGGGTCTGCTCCACCTTGCAGGAATGCATCAGAGCCGCATGGGTATGAAGGATTGCCTTCGGAAAGCCTGTGGTTCCCGAGCTGAAATAGATCGCCGCGTAATCGTCGTCCTCGATCCGCACCAGAGGCGGGTTGCTCGAAGCATTGCCGACCAGCGACATATAGCTTTCGGCAAACGAAGGGCAGTTTTCTCCGACATAGATCAGAAGACGGTTTTTCGCAAGTTTCTCTTCAACGGCTTCGATACGGCCGATGAATTCCATGCCGAAAAGGAGAATGTCTATCTCCGCAAGTTCGGCGCAGTACAGGATCTCCTCCGAGGTATAGCGGAAGTTAAAAGGTACCGCGATGGCGCCTGCTTTCAGGATCCCGAAGTAGATCGGCAGCCATTCCAGGGAGTTCATCATCAGGATCGCGACCTGATCTCCTTTTTTGATCCCGAGGGAAAGCAGCATGTTCGCGCAGCGGTTTGCTTTTTCGTCAAAGACCTGCCAGGTGATCTCCCGGCGGTAGAAGCCCCTCGGTTCCGATTCGATCAGGGAGTACTCTTTCCAAGTCACGCGCTTCGGCTCTTTTTCCTCCGGATTTACCTCTATGAGAGCGGTTTCGTTTCCGTAAAGCTTATGGTTTCGTTCCAGATAGTCTGTAATAGGCATGTCGATTTTCCTTTCCTTTGTCGTGAACTTATATAGTATAACGCGAAACTCTGTATTTTTCCATAAAAAAAGAAGGGAAACGAATTTTCGTCTCCCTTCCTGAATAATTTTACAGCAGAGCCTCTACTTTTGCGTCCACATCCGCCATGTCATGGGTGGGTTCGAAGCGCTCGATGACTTCGCCGTCCTTGTTGATCAGGAACTTCGTAAAATTCCATTTGATGTCCGGATTGTTCTTGTAATCCTTGTCCATCTTTTTCGCGATGCCGCTCATCATCATTGCCTTCGGCCCTTTCCCAAAGCCTTCGAAGCCCTTCTGGCTTTTCAGGAAAGTAAACAACGGAATGGCGTTTTCGCCGTTGATGTCGGATTTCTTCATCTGCGGGAATTGGGTCTTATATTTGAGAGTGCAGAATTCGTGGATCTCCTCATCGGTGCCGGGAGCCTGTCCCGCAAACTGATTGCAGGGGACGTCGACGATCTCAAAGCCCTGTTCGTGGTATTTTTCATACATTTTCTCCAGATCCTCGTACTGCGGAGTAAAGCCGCAGCCGGTCGCCGTATTCACTACCAGAACCACTTTTCCCTTGTATTCGCTCATCGATACTTCGTTTCCGGATGCATCCAATACGCTTTGTTCATAAAATCCCATGATCTATACCTCCTTGGAATAATTCTCGTTTAAGTTGGCTCAATTATATTGCGTACAATCTATTTTGTCAAGCAAAACTTTTTTGATTATAATAATGATGTTGTTTTGAAAGCTGCACAGCAATGATCATTATAAGGAGGAAGGGATGTTTCCTGCAGATTTCTTATGGGGTATGGAGATCGGGATCCTGCCGTCGCCGGAAGACCTTGTCATATTAAAGCTTCTCGGCATAAAAGAGGCACGGATGACATTGTCCTGGTCAAGGCTGTTTCCTTCGGATAAGGAAACGATCTCAACGGAGGCGAAGGAGTATTACGTAACCATCCTGGATGCGATGAAAAAATGCGGGATCCGTCCGCTGCTCACGCTTTTTGACGGGGAGATCCCGGAGCATCTTTTGAACCGCGGCGGTTTTCGGAATCCGGAGAGCCCGGACTGGTTTGCAGCCTATGCGGCCGCCGTGTCGAAGGAGTTCTCGAAATACTGCGACAGATTCATTACCATGTCGGATCCGCCCTGCGCCAGCTTCCTGGAAGCGCATAATCTTTTGAAGGCGCATGGAAAAGCAGTGCAGGCGCTGCGGGAAAACGCGTCCCAGCCCCTTTTGATCGGCTTTTCCAAATCGCCGGCGGAGGTGTTTCCGCTTTCGTATGTCGAGGAGGACATTGATGCGGCGAGAGACGCCTGCTTTGCTGCCCGTGAGGATGCGGGCGGGATCTCGGTGAACCTTTCCTGGTTTATGGATCCTTTATGCTTCGGGACCTATCCCGGAGAAGGCTTGGAGCTGTTTGAAGAAGAACTGCCGGAAATCTCGGAGGCGGACATGACTTTGATCCGCCAGCCGCTGGATTTTCTTGGCTTAAATATGGCGAAGGCGGCAAATCCCGTGGCGGCTGATGCGATGCTGTGGGTGCCGCGTTTTGTGTATGAAAAATATCAGAAACCGCTGCTGATCACCTGCGGCGGCGTGCTGGGCCTGGATTGTGTGTCCGGAGACGGCTGTGTTCACGATGCAAACCGGATCGCTTTGCTGGAAAACTATCTTGGCGCCCTGCAGAAGGATGTAAACGAGGGGATCATGATCCTGGGCTTTTTCATGGAAGGGTTCGGCAATCACCGCGGTCTGATCTTTGCGGATGAAGATGCGGAGATCAGGATCGTAAAGGATTCCGCTTATTGGTACGCGGATGCGGCCGCTTCGGCCGGCGCGACGCTGACCGTGAACCGGAAAGCCAGGCAGATCCTGTTCCTTGAGGCAAATGAGGACGGAGAGGTGGATCTTACCTCCTGGATCCGCGAAGGAGCATATGCCGGCCTCACTTTGGACGAGGTTTTAAGGAAGATGCCGGAGCTTTTCGGGGGCGTGAGCCAGCCGCCGTCCGTGCAGGAGATGATCACGCTGGAGATCGAGGATGACGCGTCCTTCCTTCAGGACCAGCCTTATCTTTTTGTGACGGTTGCGTCCGGAGAAGGGCTCTTAAACGGGCATCTTATTCATAAGGGTGATCATTTTATCCTTCCATCGGAATTCGGGGAGGCTTCCTTCCGCGGAAACCTGACGCTTCTGGTTTCTGCGCGGGTGCCGCTTGTCACGGGAGCATAGTAAGGGATGCGACCGGTTACAGTGGGGATCGTTGCTCATGTGGATGCGGGAAAAACGACGTTATCCGAAGCTCTTCTTTATGAGACGGGAGCGATCCGCAATCTCGGCCGTGTGGACCACGGGACTTCCTTCCTGGATCATGACGCGATGGAACGGGAGCATGGGATCACGATCTTTTCCAAACAGGCGGTCCTGCAGTTTGGCGATACGGAGCTGACCCTTTTGGACACTCCGGGACATACGGACTTTTCTGCGGAAACGGAGAGAGTGTTTTCCGTTTTGGATCTCGGGATCCTGGTCATCAGCGCCCTGGACGGGGTACAGAGCCATACCCTTTCCCTGTGGCGTCTGCTGGAGCGGTACAATGTACCGACGATTGTATTTATCAACAAAATCGACATTATGAAATGTCGTATAGAAGATATAGTACAGGATGTGCGACATAAACTTTCGGAGAACATCATTCCCTTATGGGAGGATCCCTGGGAGGAAAATGCCTCGCTTTGCGGGGAAGGAGCGCTGGAGGAATTTCTGGAGACGGGGCATCTGTCCGAAAAAACCTGCGCCGCGCTCGTGGGAGAACGAAAGTTTTTTCCCTGTTTTTCGGGATCCGCTCTGAAGCAGGAGGGGATAAAGGAGCTCCTGTCCGGGGTAACAAAGTATGCGCCGGAGAAACAATATAAGGATGCGTTTGCGGCCCGTGTTTTTAAGATCTCTACGGATCAGAAAGGGCAGCGCCTGACGCATCTGAAGCTGACCGGCGGGAAGCTGGCGCCGAAGCAGCTGGTCGGAGAGGAAAAAACGGCGGAGATACGGCTCTATTCCGGGACCGGATACCGGCTTTTGACGGAAGCCCTGCCCGGACAGGTGGTGGCCGTGACCGGCTTGAATTCGACTTCGGCGGGACAGGGCCTTGGGGAAGAAAAAGAACTCCCCCGCCCCTGGATCAATCCGGTGATCTCGGTGGCGGTTTTGCTGCCGACCGGCGTTTCGAGGACTGACGCTTATCGAAAGATGGCATCTCTCTCGGAGGAGCTGCCGGAGCTCGGGCTGGTATGGGAAGAAGAAAAAGAGGAGATCCGCATCCGCTCCATGGGCGAGATGCAAAATGAGATCTTTCAGCGTCTCGTGAAGGACCGGCTCGGCTTTGTCATCAATTTCGGACCCGGGCAGATCTCGTATCGAGAAACGATCAGTAATACCGTGACCGGGATCGGTCATTTTGAACCGCTTCGGCATTTCGCGGAGGTGCGCCTTCGGCTGTCGCCGGGGGAACGCGGGTCAGGCCTGACCTTTGAAACGGACTGCCCTGTGGATACGCTCGCGCTGAACTGGCAGCGGTTGATCCTGACCCATTTGAAGGAAAAAACGCATGTGGGCGTGCTGACCGGCTCACCCATTACGGATATGAAGATCACGGTCATCGGCGGCAGGGCGCATCTGAAGCATACGGAAGGCGGAGATTTCCGCCAGGCGACCTACCGCGCGGTGCGCCAGGGCCTGAAAAAGGCGGAGAGCGTTCTTTTGGAGCCGTGGTATGCGTTTACCATGATCCTGCCGGCGGAATCGCTCGGGCACGCAATGACGGATCTTTCGGAACGGGGCTGTGAATTTGACCCGCCGGAGCAGTCTGTGGAAACAGCGGAGATCAAGGGCTTTGGCCCGGTTGCCGCCCTGTCTTTATATCCGGGCGAGCTGCAGCGCTATACGGCGGGAAAAGGCAGCATGACGCTGGCCTTTGACAGTTACCGCCCCTGTAAAAATGCGGAAGAAGTTATCCGGGAAAAGGGCTATGACAGCGAAGAGGATGAAAAGAACCCTACGGCTTCGGTGTTTTGCGCCCATGGTGCCGGGTTTATGGTTCCCTGGGATGAGGTGGAAAACTATGTCCGCGATGAAGACGGGGATCTGAATGAAATGGCAACGCCGGCTGTATTTGTGCCGAAGGGAGCAAAGGCGAAGCAATACGGCGGCACCTATGAAGAGGACTTAGAGCTCGAAGCGATCTTTGAACGGGAATTCGGGCCTCTCAAACGGAAGCTTGCCGAGGATTATTACGAAAAACCGGAAAAGTTCAGCGCTCCGGCGACGGGGAAGACCACTGAGGACTATAAAAAGAAAAAGGCGAAGCCGAAGGAAAAAAAAGAGATCCTGCTGGTGGACGGATATAATCTGATCCATGCCTGGCCGGAGCTCAAAAGCTTATCGGAAGCTGATCTCGGTGCCGCGCGGGATGCGCTGGCGGACAAGCTCTGTAATTATCAGGGCTATACGGGAGCAGAGGTGATCCTGGTGTTTGACGCGTACCGAAGGGCGGGCAGCCCGGGACACGCGGAGCACTATCTCAATATCTTTGTGGTCTACACAAAAGAGGGCGAAACGGCGGATATGTATATCGAAAAAACGACCCGTGCCCTTTCTGCCGAAAACAGAGTCCGGGTGGTGACTTCGGACGCGCTGGAACAGACCCTGGTGCTCGGAGGCGGCGGAGAACGCGTCTCTGCCAGGGAGTTTATTTTGGAAATGGAAGCATTATAATGCTTTCTAAACTAAGGATAGAAAAATGAAGCACAGGACGAAGATAAAAAAGAGCGGCGCCGTGCTGGCGTTTGCTCTGACAGGTCTTCTGTTATCGGCCTCCTGCGGGAATAAAAACCCTTCTCTGGAGGCGGTCATTGCAACTGAAGAAACGGAAAAGATGCCGGAAGAAAACCTTCCGCCGTCCGATGACATGCCAAAGCCTCCGTCGTCTGAAATGCCGGGAGAAGGGCAACAGGCGCAGTTCAACGGAGAATGGGATGCGCTTGTGGAATTCTCTGAGGACGAAGAGTCTGACAGGGAGAGCTTAAGCTCGATCGGCACCGATGAAAACGCGATCCACTGCTTTAACGGAGCGGTCGTAAAGCTGTCGGATTACACGGTGGAACGCACCTCCGGAGACAGCACCGGCGGAGATATCGCTTCCTTTTACGGCGTGGGCGCAGCAGTTCTGGAAACAGACGGCGAATGTGATATTGACGCTTCCGAGATCACGACGGATGCTGCCGGCGGGGCAGGGGTTTTTGCCTATGAAAACGGCGTCGTCAATATCCGAAATTCTGAGATCAAAACGGAACAGAACACCTCGGGCGGGATCCATGCGGCCGGCGGCGGAACGCTGCACGCCTGGAATCTCCGCGTGGAAACCAACGGAACTTCCTCCGCGGCGATCCGCAGCGACCGGGGCGGGGGCACGATGGTGATCGACGGCGGCACCTATACTTCGAACGGGGCCGGGTCGCCTGCCGTATACTGCACGGCAGATATCGCGATCCGAAATGCGGAGCTGACCTCCAATTATGCCGAGGCGGTCTGTGTGGAAGGAAAGAACTCTCTGGAGCTCTTCAATGTGGATCTGGACGGGGATATGCCATCGGACGAACAGAACGATACGACCTGGACCGTGATCGTATATCAGAGTATGTCCGGTGATTCCGAGATCGGAAACGGGGCGTTCCGTATGGTCGGAGGGAGCCTGAAAAGCCGGAACGGAGGGCTGTTTTACACAACAAATACGCAGAGCACGTTTTACCTGAAGGGCGTGAATATCACCCCTTCGGACGACAGCGGATTTTTCCTTCGCGCGACCGGAAATAAGAACGCCCGCGGCTGGGGAGAAGAGGGGAAAAACGGCGCGGAATGTTCATTTACTGCGGATTCCCAGATCATGCAGGGCGATATCATCTGGGATTCGATCAGTGATCTGAATATGTACATGCTGAGCCACAGCTCTCTCACCGGCTGTATAATAAAAGACGATTCCTGCGCCGGCAGCGGAGGGAACGGGTATTGTAACCTCTATCTTGATGACGATTCCGTATGGACCGTGACCGGGGACAGCACGCTGACAAATCTCTACATGGAAGGGATCGACGGACAGCTTGTGGATGCGGATGGGAACGCGGTTTCCGTCGTCGGAACGGACGGAACGAACTATGTCCGCGGAGACAGCGAGATAACGGTTACCGTGGAAGGTTTTTCCTCCTCGATGGATATGAGCGGGGCGGAAAAGGAACCGAAGTTTAAAAATCACGCGGCAGAGATACCGTGGGAGGAATAAAAAGGAGATAAGAAAATGGAAGAAACAATGAAGGACTACGAAAAAGAGCTGGAGGAATCCTTTAAGCAGCTGGAAGAGGACGAAGTAACGGCGAGCTCTTCGGAGGAAGAGGAGGAGAAAGCTCTTTTATGGGCGGAGTTCAAGCAGATGATGGAGGAGAAGCGCCCGATCGAGGTAAAGATCAAAGAGGCGGTTCCGAAAGGAGTCGTGGCGTATGTGAATGACGTGCGCGGCTTTATCCCGGTCTCGCAGATCACCGCCGGATATGTGGAAAAGACCGACGCCTGGGTCGGAAAACGGATCCATGTGCATATCATCGAAGTAGACCGTGAAAAAGAACGCCTGATCCTTTCGGGGAAATCCGTGGAAGCCGGAAAGGAAGCGGAAGAAAAGAAAGCAAAAATGAAGGAGCTCGGGGTTGGACAGATCGTGAACGGAAAGGTCGAGTCTCTGCAGCCGTACGGCGCTTTTGTGGATCTCGGCGGCGTGACGGGTCTGGTTCATGTTTCCCAGGTCTGCGGACGCAGGATCAAAACGCCGTCTGAAGTGCTGAAGGTCGGCCAGGAAGTAAGGGTCAAGATCTTAAAGATCGAAGGAGACAGGATCTCCTTAAGCATCCGCGCACTCGAGGATCCGATGGGAGAGAGCGAGGAAAGCTATGATAAGGCGGTTGAGACCTACAGCGATAAGAGCGAAGTCACGACCAGCCTCGGATCCTTGCTGAAAGGGATCAAGCTTGGCAAGTAAGGGTAAAAAAAAGAAGCCTCATAGAAAATTCTGGATCTTTTTCCGGATCCAACTGGTGGTGCTGCTCCTTCTCGGGGGCGTCGCCGCCTGGTTTTTCCTTGGCGGCTACTACCGGCAGATCCGCGCGCTGAAAGAGGACGCGCTGCGGATCGCCAAAAGCTCTTCGGAAGAGGACTTTATGTCGGAGCAGACCAGCGAGATCTATGCTGCCGACGGAACCCTCATTTCCCGCCTGAAGGGGGAAAAGGATTCCTGTTATCTGACGTCGGAAGAGATCCCCGAGGATGTCAAAACCGCGATCGTTTCCATAGAGGACAAAAAATTCTATGAGCACGACGGCGTGGATAAAAAGGCGATCCTGCGGGCGTTTCTCGCGATGGTCCGAAACGGCGAGCCGACGCAGGGAGGGTCGACCATTACCCAGCAGCTTGCCCGGAACATCTATCTGACCATGGATAAGACCTGGCAGCGGAAGATGGAGGAGATCTTTCTGTCGCAAGAGCTGGAAAAGAAGTATTCCAAGGATCAGATCCTGGAGTTTTATTTAAACAATATCTATTTTGCAAACGGGTATTACGGGATCGAGGCGGCCAGCCAGGGGTATTTTTCCAAATCCGCGAAAAAGCTTTCCCTGTCGGAGATCGCCTTCTTACTGGCAATCCCAAACAATCCCTCTTATTATGATCCGTTGACCGGAAAGGAACATACGCTGGAAAGGCGTGACCGGATCCTAAAAAACATGCTTGAGGACGGCGTGATCGGGACGGTCAGTTACCAGATGGCGCTGAATGAGGAGATCCTTCTTCATCAGACGGCACCGTCCAAAAATGTGTACGTGGAAACCTTTGCCTGGAACTGCGCGACCAGGGCGCTGATGGAGAGAAAGGGGTTTCTCTTCCGCTATGACCATACCATGAACGTGGAAACAAAGGCGGAGTATGACCAGGCCTATGGGGATATGTATGCGGTCTGCCAGCGGGATCTCTACACCGGCGGATACCGTGTTTACACGACGTTGGACCTTGCGCAGCAATCGCTCTTGCAGGCCTCGATCGATGAAGGCACAGCGGAGTTTTCCGAGATGAATGAGGAAGGGGTGTATGCGCTCCAGGCCTCCGGCGTCTGCATTGATAATGACACCGGTATGGTGACTGCCATTGTGGGCGGAAGGAGCCAGTCTCTTCCCGGCTATACCTTAAACCGCGCGTATCAGTCCTTCCGGCAGCCGGGGAGCGCCATAAAACCGCTGATCGTGTATACGCCCGCGCTGGAGCGGGGGTATGAAGCGGATACCCATGTGATGGATATAAAAAGTGAGGACGGGCCGTCCAATTCCGGAGACGGATATGCCGGAGAGATCCTGCTGCGGGATGCTGTCGCGTATTCCAAGAACACGGTGGCGGACCAGATCTTTCAGGAAATAACGCCGGAAACGGGTCTGGATTATCTGGATGAGATGCAGTTCACCCACATTGTGGAAGCGGACGTGCGGCCCGCATCCGCTCTGGGAGGGCTGACAAAGGGCTGCTCGGCGCTCGAAATGACCTCCGGCTTTGCCTGTATCGAAAACGACGGGATCTTCCGGGATCCGACCTGCGTCGCAAGGATCGAGGACGGCGACGGGAATGTTTTGTATGAGAGCGACCGCGAGGGAAAGAATGTATACCGGGAAAATGCGGCGCGGAAAATGACGGATATTCTGACCTCGGTCATGGATTATGGGACCGGCCGGAACTTAAATCTCGGAGAGATGCCCAGCGCAGGCAAAACCGGGACCACAAACGACAGCAAGGATGGCTGGTTCGTGGGCTATACCGGGTATTACACGGCCGGCATCTGGGTTGGTTACGACATGCCCCGGGCGATGGATGGGCTGCAGGGCGCGACCTATCCCGGCCGCATCTGGCAGGACTTTATGCTGAAGCTGCACGAAGGGCTGCAGCCGCGCGAGTTCCTGCCGTACAGCGATTATACGCACATGGAAGAGACGGAAAATGAGCCGCTGTACACGGAGCCCTCTGAGGAAGAGATCCGCGCGCGGGCATCGGAAGCCATTGAACGGGTGGAAAACGGGATGGCAAACCGGGCGCTGAGAGAGATGGAAACAACGGAACCGGTGACGGAAACCGAAGAAACTGCAACGGAAACCGGTGAGCCGGCGCCGGAAGGGCAGGAAATGCCGGCAGAAGGGCAGGAGGTGCCTGTAGAAGGGCAGGAGGTGCCTGTAGAAAC
Source organism: Lachnospiraceae bacterium (assembly GCA_016286115.1). Classification (GTDB taxonomy): domain Bacteria; phylum Bacillota; class Clostridia; order Lachnospirales; family Lachnospiraceae; genus RUG12461. Next base: position 5,314 of record JAEESA010000009.1, on the reverse strand, counting down.
GCCTCCGGCATAAGGAGATATAAGCATGTGGGATAGGAAGCAGGAAAAAGACAGACCGGATTTTTCAAAAATGAGCGCCTCGGATAAGATAAAGTGGTTTTTCTATTACTACAAGTGGGCCGTTTTTATCGCGATTGCCGTGGTCATTGCGATCGTGGCTACGGTCTTGTCGTATGCGGGCAGAAAAGAACCGGTCTTAAACATCATGGCGATCAATGCCGAACCGATGGAAGACCACACGGATTTCTGGGACGATTTCCTTATAGAACACGGGTTTGATCCCGAAAAACAGGCGGTTATGGTCGATGCAAATCTGAAATATCTGGGGGGAGAAGGGTATATGGATGTATACAGTATCCCCGCCATTGGCACGATCTTAAACGCCGGAAACGCGGATGTGTTCATCTGTGATGAAGCCTGTTTTGAGACGCTGGGGAGTCTCGGGGCGTTTACCCCGATAGAGGAACTGTTTCCGGGAGAGGAAGTCGAGCCGTATGAAGACCGGATCGTATACGTCGATATGGACCGCGACGCGGAGCCCTATTATGCCCAGGGAGAAGCCCCCGGCGAAGGACATTATGCCCGCGGGATCCGCCTCAATAAAGACAGCCTGATCTATGACACGGATCTGTACTCGGAGGACACGGAGCTGATCGTCGCGCTTCCCTGGTCGGCGGATCACGCCCTTCTCGGAAAAGATATGATCATAGAGCTTTTGGGTGATTAACGCTTATCTTTATCGATGAATTCCAGGAAAACAACCGCAATAAAGGCAAAGGTAACGGCAAATAAAGCCATGATGCCCCAGGCTTCCAGAAGCCCCGCATTGCTGAAGGCGTATTGGGCCTCCATATTGGATTCCGAGATCCAATTGATGAATACATCTCTTCCGCCGGTTTTCTGAATGGCGGCAAGGACCTGTGTCATGGAGCTATCGTCGGGCAGCATGACGCCTGCACTCATGCCGACCAGTTTGTTCCAGATCAGCACGGAGGGCAGGGAATTATAGTTTCCCGCGATACACAGCCCGGCCATGCCCCATTTGGAGACCATGAGATTGGAAAGGCCGGAAACCGATTCGGGGAGCGAAAAGAAACCGCCGGAAAACACAAGCTGCAGGATGAGAAGGAAGGGCATGACGGTCATGGCCGTTGTGGTCGTACGGACAATGGCGGAAACCATCAGCGCCATCATATCCGCGGAATATGTGATCAAAAGCAGCGTGATGAAAATGACCACCTGGGAAGGAAGCCCCAAAAGCCCTTCTGCCGGAAAAACCATATTGGACAGATAATAAACGAGCATCATGATCAGGCACTGCAGGGTGCAGAGGAATAACTGGTAGACCATGTGGGCGGCAACGTAGGAAGTGATATGGAGTCCCGCCCTGTGCTCTCTCTTTATGATCGGCCGCTCCCGGACGATGCTTTGGATCGAATTAAAGAACCCGTTCCAGATGCAGACGCAGGTGATCGCGAAAGTGCCGGTTTTGGTGCCTTCCATCGTGACAAAGGTGCCGCTTGCCGTAACAAGGGCCACGAGTCCCGCGATGATGGCTGCCATCGGAAGGACCTTCCAGTCACTCTGATAGATAAACATTCTGAAAAACTTGCCGAGATAGATCCCGACCTGCCGAAATCGGCCGATATGCTTTAAATCCAGTTCATTCATTCCCAGTTAACCCACCTTTTTCTGTAACTCGCCAAACCGTTCCACGAATTCATCCGCGCGGCCTTCGCCGCCTTCGTCCTTCTGATTGACCGAAAGAAGGATCTCTTCCAGCGACTTCTTCCCGAAAAACTCATAGGCTCCCTTGATCGGCCCGTAATACGCGAGCCGCCCGGTGCGGTCAGCGTCCTTAGCCAGAACGATCACATCATCAAAAAGATCGGCCACCCGGTCGGGAGAGTGGGTGATCACGATAACGATCTTGCCCGAATCCGCGATGTCGCGGAGCTGATGGAACAGCTCCCTTGCCATCACCCCGTCCAGACCGGAATCCGGCTCGTCCAGAATAAAGAGCGTGGGATTGGAAACAAATTCCATGGCGATGGAAAGGCGCTTGCGCTGCCCGCCGGAGAGCTTTTGCGCCAGATTATGCGAAACGGAACCCAGGCCGAAGATGTTTAAGACCTCCTTGATCCGGGCCTTCTTTTCAGGTCTTGGCATATTCGAAGGCAGGCGGAGCTTTGCCGAATCCTTCAGCGTCATGTTGACCGTATCGCAGCCCCGAAGGAGATCCGCCTGGGGGACAAAGCCGATATCGTATTTCATGCTGTCATATTGTTTATAGATATCCTTTCCGTCCAGAGTGGAAACGGCATTGGCCTTTTCATAGCCGGTCAGCGCGTTGAGGAAGGTGGTCTTTCCCGCGCCGGAGCCGCCCAGAAGAAGGACCATGCGCTTTTTCGGGATGGAAAGATGAATGTCCTTCAACAGGACTTTTGTACGTAAAAACTCTTTGGCTTTGCGCTCGTTCAAGTTGATCGTAAGCCCGTCGCTGAGGCTCTTTACTGAGGTTCCGCTGAGCTTGGCCGCGGTTTCCTCCTCCTTTTCCGCGGGTTGGAATTCTTTTCTGATCCCCCAGATAAAGGCAGTAATGGAAAGAAGGACGACCCAGGCGATGACCCATGCGCGGGATCTGTTCCAGGCCCGGCATAACGTCAGCGCGATCCGGGCGGCGTATATCATAGAAGCAAGCAGGACCGCAAGCCGAATGATATAAAACAGCGCGTTCAGGATGTTGTCATCCGGCAGGACGGCCAGAAGGATGGAGGTCAGGTAGCCGCTCCCGTACATGATGCAGAATATCCGCCCGTCCTCTTCCATGTCCACGGTTTCCGCCAGCTTATACTCCCGGATCGCCGGGATAAAGGCGTAGAACCGCTTCACGCCGCATTTTTTAAAGATATTAAAGAAGCCGATCGCTCCCAACAAAAAAAGGGCGATATCCAGGATCATCATCAGGATATCGATCACCAAGAACGGATTAATAAGTATTGTACCCATAGGTTTTCCTCCCGTCGCGAATTATATCATGGATACTCTCTGTTTTAAACACTAGACAAACCCTTTAAATCATGCTAGAATGCTTAAGTGCGTTTGATACGAAACGCGTCGGCGTGTGGCTCAGTTTGGTAGAGCGCTACGTTCGGGACGTAGAGGATAACAGAAAAAGCAGTGGTATCAAATTCCTGAAACCTTGATTTTATTGGTGTTTCAGGAATTTTTTGATTTTGTTGCGTTTGATGATTTTTGTCCGCTTTTGTCCGATCGGGCATAAAACGTACAAAAAAATTGCATTTTCTACAATAATGATGCCGTTGCAAAAAGAATGCTCTCTCATTGAGATAAAGAGAAATAAACGGTGGTAATGCCGGAAAGATCAGAGTATAATAATGTATGAAAATGAGGATACGGAGGAGATAAGCTTTTATGGCAGATATGGTTATTGAAAGAACTTCCCCCTATACAGCTCCGCAGGAGTTGAATGCAAGAAAAAAAGAAGCTCTGGATGCGCTAGTAGCTCATTTGAAAAAAGCGGAAGAGGAAGCGGACAGAGAGGGCTGGATCAGCGCAGATGATGCTGAACGTATGCTAGGGGTTCACAATTGAAAAAGATAATATACACCCCGGCTGCGATCCGGAGCCTGAAACGGCTCGAGAAATATCTGGAAGAGAATTTTGGGGAGCAGTTTTCGAAGAACACTTTGAAGAGGTTGACCAGTGAAATCAGAGACCTGGAGTTGTTTCCAGATATGGGAAGCCTTGTCAGAGACCGTTATCCAGTGGATACAGATTATCAGTTCTTTTATTTCCGTAAGAACTATGTGTTCTACAGAGTGGCAGGAAACGAGGTGCGAATTATTGATGTATTGGATGAGCGGGCAGATTTTATGAAGATACTGTTCGGGATAGACACGACTCCACCTGAGACTTTGGACTATTGGAAGGAATAAAAATTAAATTTGAATTTAATAACAGGATATACAAAATAGAAAAATTGCATACCTTAAAGAAAACTTGTGGTGCAGGGGGTAGTTGCCAAATTGCCATTTTTTGAAAACCTGTTTCATTGTAAACGTCCCTTACACTCACGAAAGACTGCGACTGGTTTTGACTTTTTAAAATCAGTGTACTCGCAAAAATTGCATTTTTGCTCGTATAGGGGTTCGTGCTTTGTGGCGTAAGTTGTATTATACTATATACTTTCCCCTCAGGGGAACTGTATGAGATCTGATCTCCTCCTCAGATACAGTTCTGGAAATAAGAGCCAATAAGAAATCGAGATGACAGAAGTGTGTGAAAAAGAAACACGCTTCTTTTTTTGTTGCAGAAATTTGAAAGTGCACTGGCAACCATAATAGCACCGGATGGAATAGAAAAATAAAAAGAGTTCTTTTGGGAGGTGGTCAGGATGCTTATGAATATGCAGAGTGTTCTTGAAAAAGGGTTCATGGTACTGAATGAAGTTTATTTTGAAGGTAGTCTGGTTATGCCTGTTATAACCATTATGACAAGCCCGAGAACCAATGGACATTTTACTCTTGGAAAAACGTGGAGGGCAGAGGATGACCATTTTCATGAGATCAATATTTCAGCTGAACACCTGAACAGGCCAATAGAGAATATTATGGCGACCCTTTGCCACGAAATGGTTCATTATTACTGTTTTGTAAATGGAATTAAAGATACAAGCCAGAATGGGCGTTATCATAACAGGCTTTTTAAGGAAGAGGCTGAAAAAAGAGGTTTACAGATTTCTTATGTAAAGGGCATTGGATATTCAGAAACGGAACCGGGGAAAGAGTTTGTAGAGGTATTAAGGACGTACGGTATAGAAAAGACGCTGGATATAAACAGGGAAGGTTCACCAGATTGGATTGAAGTAACTGGTGGTGGGGCAAATGGTTCTGGAAATAATGGAAGGGATCCTGCCAAACCAAAATCAAGTACGCGGAAATATCAATGTCCATGCTGTAAAAACAGTTTCAGGGCTACAAAAGACATCCATGTTATCTGTGGTGACTGTTGGGAGGAGTTTATAAAAAATATGAAATGATTATGCACATTCAAAATTGCCAAATTGCCATTTTTTAAAATAGGTGGTTGTTTTTGGTTTGTGCAGAAGAGATTTTTTGATGGATGCCTGTCGGTCTGATGCGTGAGTGGTATTTTTTGATGGAAAATTCAAATCTTGTTACATTGACAAAAATTTCAATGTTGCAGATGTGAAAAAATGCTTGCAAAATAAGGGAATCCTGACCATTTGAAAAAATGGTAATGAAGAATAGAAATGTTTTCTGCACCTGAA
>JAEESA010000194.1 GCA_016286115.1 Lachnospiraceae bacterium | reverse complement strand
CGTTATACCGATAAATTCGCTTCGAATATCCAACCGACGGAGCTGGAGATCACGGATCACGATCTGGCCATTCTTGAAGCGGAACAGTTCCTGACAGACCTTGATTTAAGGGTGATGGCCCTTGAAAACAATGAATGAGGAGGTATAAGAAATGAAGCACAGCAGAAAATACGAACAGATCAAATTGAGATACGAAAAGGGATATGTCTCAGATGAGCAACTTCATCAGTACGTCGTCCTTGGCGCGATCACACCGGAAGAATACAAGGAGATATGTGGAGAAGACTATGAATGAGAATGAAATCATATTCCAACAGGCAAGCATCATCGAACAGGCCGGAGAATGTTTCCGACAGCTCGCGGAGCTGACGAAGGACGCGCTCTCTCTTCTGGCCCAGTACCAGGCAGTAGAGGAAGAGGAACGAAGATATTCAGAAATAATGAAGCTGTCAACATTTTCAAACAAGGAGGCAATGACTAATGAATGACCCTATTGTATTTACGCCACAGGAAGTGATCAACACGATTCTGGCAGTCTGCGGAGCGATTATCACCATATCCGCCGCCATGACGGTCATTATCAAAGCCATAGACAAAGTCAAACAGCCGAATAAAAAACAAGATGATCGTTTAGCAGCGCTGGAAACGGAAGTGAAAAACATCAACGAGAGACTGATTGAGGGCGATAAGCGCTTCGAGTCCGACGCAGACAGGGTCCTCGCGCTTGAAGCAAGCATGAAGGAGACAAACAAGGTCATCATCGAGTCATTACAAGCACTGACAGCTCACGCAATCGACGGAAATAACATAGACGAACTAAAAGCCGCCAAACGGCGGCTTAATAGTTATCTGGCAGAAAAATTATAAAAAAGGAGGAACAAACCATGCTGAAAAACAAAGTGTATGATGTTTTGAAGTGGATCGCACTGATCGCGCTCCCGGCGCTCTCACTTCTGATCGGAGCCTTGGGCCAGATCTGGGGGTGGGTCGACTCAGAGAAGATCGTCCTCACAATCTCGGCGGTCGCGACGTTCTTGGGCGCGCTGATCGGCGTATCCTCGATCAAGTACAACAAAGAGAATGAAGAGGGCGAATGATATGGCGATGCTGACGGGTAAAGGATTGGTTGAATACGTCAAGAGCAAGGTGGGAACGCCTTACTTTTTCGGCGCGAAGATGGAGATCCTTACAAATAACATTATGGCGACCATGCACCGGCTCTATCCCAGAACCGTAACCGACGCCTATATGCGCAAGGCAAAGGAAAAAGGGCAGGTCGGCAAGGTCAACACGGACTGCTCCGGATTGATCGGCGGGTATCGCGGGAAACAAATCGGATCCGCGCAGCTCTACCAGACAGCGCAGAAGCGTCTCTCTGTCAAAGAACATAAGAAGTGGGCGGACGGAGTTGTCTGCTATCGTGTCGGTCATGTTGGCGTATTCGGCCGGGAAAATGGAAAAGAATACGTCTGGGAAGCAAAAGGGATCGATTACGGAACAGTCAGATCCGACTTTGATCCGTCGAAATGGACTGCAGGGCTGACATTCTCGGATATCAATTACGATTATTCCGAGACGGTGGAAGATAAAACCAGTCATGGCCCGAATCCGTTCCCGGAGCCGACAATGAACCTGAAGATCGGCGCAAGCGGACAGATGGTCAAGTGGGTGCAGTTCGAGCTGAACGAGGCCGGATACCAACTTGACATTGACGGCGAATTCGGACCGCTCACAGACACGGACGTTCGGAACTTCCAGCGCTCCTGCAAGATTGAAGCGGATGGCATTGTCGGGAAGATCACCCGGCAATATCTCAAAGCGGATGCGTCAACTGCTCCGGCAACTGGATCGACAACCGGCTATACGTTCGGAATTGACGTATGCAAATACCAGGGCGTGATCGACTGGGCGAAGGTATTCCGGGCAGGGAAACGCTTTGCTGTTCTGAAGGCAACGCACAAGGACAACTGCAAAGAGATCGCCCTGGATCGGAACTATGCCGGATGCCGCGAGAATGGCGTCGCAGTGGCAGTGTATCGCTATGTGTACGCCACATCCATCAAAAAAGCACAGGATGAGGCCTACGGCATTATAAGAGCCTTAGAGGGGAAGACGCTGGACGGTGAGATCTGGCTGGACATGGAAGATGAATCTATCTCTAGGATCGGAAAGGCTGCGCTGACCACGATCATCGACACGGAAACGACGATCCTGAAGGATGCAGGGTACAAAGTCGGGATTTACTGCAATCGAGATTGGTACGAGCGCACACTTGACGGCGCAGGGCTTTCAAAACGCTATCAGTTCTGGATTGCGAAATACGGAAAAAATGACGGATCATACGAAGGGAGATCCGACAACCCGAAGGATATTGCTATCGGATGGCAGTATTCCAGCAAAGGCCGCGTGGACGGGATCTCCGGAAATGTAGACCTGGATCTGATCTATTGAATGCACATATCCTCCTAAAATGTGTTTTTTCATCCACTCTCCGGATGGGGTCAAATCCTCCGGAGGGAATAGCCGTATGTATGCTACCGGCTAGCACACGGCCATACTCTCCAGACCATCCGGTGCTCCTTCGGGGGCATCGGGTGGCTCCTTGTATGAAGAAAAGAATACCTTACTTTCGTTCAAATTTCGTTCAAAAAAGTGCCTTCAAACGCGCGTAAATACTGAATTTGTTGCTTGAATGGCATTCAAGAGGTCATGGGTTCGACTCCCACCGTCTCCATAAAAATTAGGAACACGTAAAACGTGTTCCTAATTTTTATATATACAGTGAATCAACCCCATGACCAACGCAGAATGCCATTCGGCATTCAAGAGGGCGCGGTCGTCCGGTGGACGACCCTGCGAAGCAGGAGCGCGGACCGAAGCGGCGCCAGCCGCTGAGACCATGGGTTCGACTCCCACCGTCTCCACTCTTCAGAAAGTCCTGAAATCCGCTTGTTTAGCGGCTTTCGGGCTTTTTTGATTTGTGAAAACAGTGGGTTTTGTTTACCGTTTTGTTTACCAAATGGTTACTGTTACCCCTCGAGTGCTCTTAAGGCCTCTTCCCTGCCGATGCTGGTGTAATAGTTCTTTCTGGCAACTTTCGGCGTGTTCCCAAACAGTTCCGAAGCCATCACGAGATTTCCGCCGGAAGCATTCACGACCTTTGTGATCGCATTTCTACGAAGCGAATGAGTCCCACGGATGAATTCCCGTGATACGGGCAGCCCTAACTTACTGCACATCCTGGCGAAGAACCTTGGAACCATGTTGTTTGTAATGCAGCCAAGTTCTGTGTCAGCAGGAAAAAGGTACTCGGAATCAGGATGATACTTATTCAAGATCGTGACAAGCCGCTTATAGAACTCGTTAAACTGCTTTGTCCTGGGGAATTTACGGTTGGTGTAGTTTTTCGTATGCTTTACGATCTGCATCTTCTGATGTCCGCTTCCGTATTCCTTTACCGTCAGCTGCTCCCTGTGGATGAACACATCCTCGTCTGTCACATCCTGCCTTTGCAGCGGCGGAACCTCGCCTCTTCTCATTCCGAGATAGATCTGAAGTTCCAATGCATAGGGCGGCATATAGGTCGGATCTTTTTTCTGTCTTTCGTGAATGTATGCCAGCATACGTTCCACTTCTTCATCAGAATAGGCTCTTTCCTCAATGGGAACATCCGGCACGATCAGATCCTTGAACTTGCTGAAGTTCACTCGCCGGTACACGTTTTCCGTCACCCAGTATTCTTCAAAAGAGTACTCCAGCACGTTTTTAATGATTGACCGCATGGAAAGATATGCTTTTTCACGGAGATCGTATCGGTTCAGATTCATCTCGATGACATGTTCCACATCCCTCTTCGTGATTTCCTGGACATACTTCTTTTCAAAGCCGGTATCGGCAAAAAAGCGTCTGTAGTCGGCTCTGTTCTTATATACAGTATTCTGAACACTGGCCTTGCGTTCCTGATCCTTTACCAGCCGCAGCTTTTCTTCCTGAAGGATCTCAAAAACCTTTGCGAAGGTTTTCCCTGCCGGACTGCCGCCTCCGATCTCATACTGATAAACCTTTTCCTTAAGCTCCTCGAGTGTCTTACTCTTGATCTGCCTCCTTCCGCTCTTTTTAGAATTGTCCCAGACAAAGATGTGATAATAACCGTCCGAGCTCGGGTTTGCCGGAAATGTATATTCCGCAAGCAATGCGTTCCTTTCAGCCATAATATACAACATCCGCGCATCTTCCACAGACATTGTATCATACTCTGATCCTTTCAAGGAGGAACTTTGAGGCAGAGTGTATTTTTTTCGTTTCATACAAACCGCCTCCTTTCCTGTCTAAACGAAAAACACAATCTACGCATATTCTGTTGTCAAGGATCGCATGAGCAGCTACTGTACGATGCATACTGTGCTTCATTTTATGTTTGTATTATAGCTTCAACTTTAGGAAATTACAATTATATAGTATTCATATACCGTTGCGTTATCCGGAGTATTATGTTATATTTGTTTCCAAGAAAAGAGGGAGGGTATGTAATCATGAGGAATTACGAGAAATATACGGAAACCTGGAATAAATACCAGGCAAATCGTGAATTCGGGGCAAGGCTGAAGGCCTGCCGGGAACTTCAGGGAAAGACACAGGAAGAGATCGCCATCGAGATTTTGAAGAAGCGCATTCTGATGGAAACCAGTGAAATATCAGCAGAAGACCTGGAACTATATATGGGCGTGCAGGAAGGGAAAGTGCGGCTCAAGGATTTCACTCCCATTGAAGGAACCGAAAGAGTCATCAATTCTGTACGGAGCAATTACAGAGACTGGGAAACGAAATCTCTTAATAAAGGAGACATCAAGTTTTCCCTGAACAATCTTCGCATTCTGAAATCCATATATCATTGTGATTATGATTTTCTTTTGGGAGATTTCGATCTCCCCCACAGAAACTCTAAGGACCTGGCTGTCAGTCTGGGTCTTAGCCTTAACACGGTTGAAACTCTTGCGCTGTTTACGGATAAATACAGATGGAAAGGGATGCCATTTTACTCCTATGTTCTTTCTGCGATCGAAACCCTGATCCGAAGCAGGTTACTTCTTGTAATACTGATCCCGTTTTTTGACGGCCATTTTGAGCACGATATGTTCTTGAAGATGAATAATATCTATATTCAATCAGATGAGTATTTCAGCATCTTTAAGAGCAAGATTATCTGCGAGCTTCATCGTATTGCAGACGATACCATTCCTGTCTCCCCTGATCAGGAGATCAAAAAGCAGGATGAATCTGTTATTCCCTTTGGAATTCAGCTTGAACGGCTAATGACCGGCAAAGGGCTCTCCACGTCAGCACTCGCATCCCTGATCTACGATTATGAAGAAAAAAACGATCTGGCGCCCCCGCTGGAGGAAAGCCTGGTAAGGACATTGAATAACTGGAAAAAGAAGACGGATCCTGATTCCGATGTAAAATTAAGCCTTACAGATTTCCGGGCTCTTAAGGAAGTTCTTTCCTGCAGCTACGAGTATCTGTTTGGAGAGACAGAGGATCCCTCACCGGAGGAATCAGGGACAATGATCAATATGGAGCTTTCCGATCAGGCAGTAAAAATCCTCAATGAGTATAAGGCAGACGATTGCTTCTGCTCCGTCATCATTGACATCCTGATGACTTCAGACCGGCTGCTGTATCTTCTGACCTTACTCTTCACCGACATCGATCCTTCCGCAGATTGTTGCGTTGAAAACGATCTTATTGATGTCGAGTCGGATCCTTTTGCCAGAAACTACTTTATGAACTGGTATTATTACAGAGAAAATGAGTTTTTGAAACAGGAAGACCTGAAATATCTGCTGTCTGAAGAGATCTTTAACGAACTTTTGGTGATCCATAAGGAAGCCATGGATTACTGGTCCGAGAAAATGTGAACAGGTGCTGCGCCGGTTGATCAACATAATCAGCTCCGGACGGCTTCTGTCAAGGACGGTTTCCGCAGGCTTCAAAGAACGGCTCTTCGGAAGCCGCCCGGCCTGATCCTTGACAGAAGATGGCCGGGGCTGTAGAATTATCGGCCCCGGCGCGGGCTTTTTCCAGCTACAGTGCTCTGTTTATCGAAGATCATGCGCGTATATATTTCTGATTACTACTGTTTGGTTTATCAGGGATAGTTCTTTTCAAACGCCCACTATCAAGCAATGGATTTAATACATTATGTCGAAAATAATATCTGGAACTGATTTCGCAAAAAGCCTGTAACTCCGCTCGAGTTCTTGGCTCTCCACAATACTCTATCAAAGAGTTAATTTTTGTAATATCTAACTTTACAGCTATTACGTCTTCGACTTGGCCACTTGACTTGGCCACTTGGCCACTTGACTTGACCACTTGGCCACTAACTTCACCACCGGAAACAGGTGAAGTTCCCGGACCGACCTTTATCATAGATCCGGTGGTCAGTGGGATTCTGATTTCAAACACATCGCCCTC
>JAEESA010000193.1 GCA_016286115.1 Lachnospiraceae bacterium | reverse complement strand
CCATGGGGACCAGAGCACCCAGACAGATCAGGACTCCTGCAACCCCGTTTTTGAACGGCTTGAACTTGATCCAGGTTTTTTCGACAAACCGGGCGATGATAAACCCGAGCATCTTGCCGATATCTCCATAGCCGTCATTCATCATCTTCTGCGGATCGACCAGAAGCTTTCCTTCCGCATCATAATCCATGGGATAGCCCTTGAGTGTGATGAACACAAGCGCCGCGCAGCAGAACAGGAGGCCGAAAAGCAGGAACCGGTTTTCCTTCTCCGGATGCGCATCCAGGTATTTGAACAGCTTTGCCGCAAGGAACAGGCTCAAAACGGAGATCAGGCAGCCGACAAGGACATCCTGCGGAGTATGCACTCCGAGATAGTTTCTGGAAAACATCGTCAGCAGGATGAAGATGACAAAAATGACGGATAGAAAACGGGTACGCTTCTCTTTCCAGGCATTGACCGCCAGTCCGCCGGCAAGCGGAGCAGCCGTCGATGTATGGCCGCTGGGGAAGGAGTAGCCGGTTGCCGTCTTTATGGCATCTCCGGCAGGAATGATCTTCGGCTCGCGGATCCATGGGCGGTAAATACACGCAGTCAGCTTGATCAGCGGAGTCATCACCATACAGAAATAATAGGATACCAGCGTATACAGGCCTCCTCTTTTGTCACGATTCCAGTAATAAAACACCGCGATAAGGATCAGATAATCCACTGCGAACATGGAAATGAATTCCATGGCCGGAGTCAGTGCGTCGTTGATACTGTTTCGAAAATCCTGCAGCCAGAGCAGATATTGAATATCCATTATTTCTATGCCCCCGTTTGTTTCATTGATGGTATCAAGCATATCATTATCGGAAATAGATGTCTAATAGAAAAATGCAAACGAAACCTTATGGAGGATCAGGACATGATAAAAAACATAACGATCACCAGCCTGTCCCGCGGCACGATCGGAGAGCCCTTTGTGGAGCACGAACGGGAGATCGGAGTGGAGCGGCTGGAGGCGATGGGGCTTCGCGTGAAGTTTGCAAAGCACGCGCTGAAGGGGATCGATTATCTGCAAAACCATCCGGAGGACAGGGCGGAGGACCTTATTGAGGCGTATGCGGATCCGGAGACGGATATGATCCTCTGCGCGATCGGCGGGGATGACACCTATCGGCTGCTGCCGTATCTTTTTGACGGGGACAGGCTGAAAAACGTCGTCAATGACAAGATCTTTCTCGGGTTTTCCGACACGACCATGAACCACCTCATGCTGCATAAGCTTGGCGTGAAGACGTTCTATGGGCAGAGCTTTCTGGCGGATATCTGTGAACTGGATACGGAGTTGCTGCCGTACAGCAGGAAGTATTTTGAGGAGCTGGTCACTACGGGGACGATCAAGGAGATCCGGCCGAGTAACGTGTGGTATGAGGAAAGGACGGAGTTTGACGAGAGCCAGATCGGCGTGCCGAGGAAACGGCATGAGAACTTTGGGTTTAAATTGCTGCAGGGGCCGCCGGTGTTTTCGGGGAAGATTTTGGGCGGATGCATTGATTCCATTTATGATATCTTCAATAACGAACGCTATGAGGACAGCGTAAGGCTTTGCGAGAAGTACGGCCTGTTCCCGTCGCCGGAAGACTGGCAAGGCCGGATCCTGCTCTTGGAGACCAGCGAGGAGAAGCCGGAGCCGGAGAGGTATGAGAAGATGCTTACGGCGCTGAAGGCGCATGGCGTGTTTGACGCGGTGAACGGCGTGCTGGTCGGAAAGCCGATGGATGAAGCCTACTCTGATGAATACCAAAAGCTCCTCGTTAAGGTCATTGACCGTCCGGAACTACCGATCCTTTTTGGCATCAACATCGGCCACGCCACGCCGCGTTGCATTATCCCGTTCGGCGTCGAGGCAAGGGTTGATGCGGAGGAACAAGTGATAATCGTAGGGTAAACTATTTACAAATCATTTCGGAAAGCGGATAATAACACTGGTAGCGTGTCACTTCTCTGCCGGGGCTTGTTTTCTCCGGCATTGAATGTCTTATGTAGGAAAGTTTTGTTTTATGAGGAATAAGTAATGAAAACGTATCAGAATCAGGAGTTTGATGAGGAGAGAGCGCTGTACGCGTCGGAAGGCGTGCGGGTGGAAAACTGCCGCTTCGACGGGCCGGCGGATGGCGAGAGCGCGCTGAAGGAAAGCCGCAACGTGGAGGTGAAGGGGTGTTACTTTAACCTGCGTTATCCGTTCTGGCATGACACGGGGCTGAAGATCGAGGACAGCGAGCTGACGGAGCTTTGCCGCGCGGCGCTGTGGTATACAAGGGATGTTGAGATCAAGGGAACGAAGCTGCACGGGATCAAGGCGCTGCGCGAATGCGATGACGTGACGATCGAGAACTGCGATATCGTCTCGCCGGAATTCGGCTGGTCGGTGCGCGGGATCAACATGAAGGTCAGCCGCGCGGAGAGCGAGTACTTCATGATGCGGTCGGAGCGGCTGAAGTTCGATATTGTGGCGCTGAAAGGGAAATATTCGTTTCAGTATATTACGGATTCGGAATTCACGAACTGTGAGTTTGATACCAAGGACGCGTTCTGGCATGCGAAAAATGTGGTCATAAGGGACAGCGTGGTGAAGGGGGAGTACCTGGCCTGGTATTCCGAAAACGTGACCTTTGAAAACTGCCACATCATCGGAACACAACCGCTTTGTTATTGCAAGGGGCTGAAGGTGATCAACTGCCGGATGACGGACACCGACCTTTCCTTTGAACGGTCGGAAGTGCTGGAGGCCTCCGTTACGACCGAGGTGGACAGCATCAAGAACCCGTGGAGCGGTGTGATCAGGGTTGCAGGCGTGAAAGAACTCATCATGGATGATCCGAGGGCGCAGGGAAAAGTGATCGTAGAATAACTGGAGAGGGATACTATGGCTGAAGAGATCGGAACTTTTGAACAAAGAAAGGCGCGGCATGAGGACGAACTGCGGTGGCTCTATTTTGAACTTTTCGGGGAAAACCATCAGGCGTTCGACTACTTCCTTTATGTGCTGGAGGAGAGCTATCGAAAGAGGAGCGAGGACCTGAAAAAGTGGGACGAGAAGCTGTGCTGCGATCCGCAGGCGTTTTGCGACAACTGGCGATTCGGTATGCAGGTGGATGTGGCGGCGTTCGCGAAGGACATTAAAGGGGTGAGGAAGAACCTTTCCTATTTTGTGGATGCGGGCGTGAACATGCTTCATCTCATGAACACGAAGGCGACTCCGGACCTGAAGGAACTGGCAGAGGATTGCCACAGTGAGGGGATCCGGCTGAGCCTGGATCCGGATTTCGCTTCAACTCCGGAAGGAGAATATCAAAACCCCACCGTTTTTAACGACCGAATGACCGAATTTCTTAATATATGCAATTACGGCGTGGATGTGATCTGCCTGAAAACAGGGGAACTGCATTCGCGGCTTCGGATCCTTCGGATGGCAACCGAGATCGTCTGCCCGGGGACGCTTATCCTGGCGGGAACAAAGAAAAACGAGCTCGGCGCGGTTTCCTATTTCGGAACCAGGGAGAAGCCGGAGTGCCATCTGGTCATGAACACGACCGCACAGGACTGCCTGTGGCATACGGTGGCGACACAGGACGTGAGGCTTTTGCAGCATGAGCTGGAAGGGCTGTTCCGTTTGCCGAAGTGCTGCGTGTATTACAACCGGATCCGCAGCTTTGACGCGATCCGGTGGAAACTCGATTATGGTTTCTTAAGCCAGTTCGGCGTGGATGAGATACAACATAAACAGTTCCTGAACGACTATTACCGCGGGATCGCTTTCGGGAGCGGCTCGAGGGGAGAACTGTATCGGAACGACCTGAAAAAGGGCGAAACCGGGTTATGCGGCACCACGGCGTCGCTGTGCGGGATCGAAACCGCGGAAAAGGAAGAAAATCCGGATAAACTGGATCAGGGGATCGCGCTGGATATCATGCTTCATGCGTTTGTCATGACGCTTTCGGGAGTTCCCATGATCTGCTGCGGTGATGAGATCGGAAAGCTGAATGACGAGAGTTATCGGCAGGATCCCGAGAAACGTTCGGACAACCGTTTTCTCCATCGGGGGCCGTTTCCCTGGGACGAGGCCGCACTTAAGGATGATGATCATACGAGGCCGGGCCGGATCTTTGATGCGATCCGCAGCCTTCAGCAGTATCGCCGGAAACACCGTGTCTTTGACAATGCGGCGGACATCTGGGTTATTCCGACGGAAAACGACCGGGTGCTTGGGATCGGACGGTATCTGGACGGAGAGAAGCTTGTGGCGTTCTTTAATTTCAGCCGGCAGTCCCAGCTCATCTATACCGAGGATACGGACGTGTACCGGGATTTCGCCACCGGAGAGCGGCGGCTTCCGTCCGCGGTGGAGCTGACCGGGTACAGTTTTGTCTGGTATTATAAAAAATTTGACTGAAAATATTCACGGGCACCAAATCTGTTCGTATTATATAGAGTGAATATTTATCAAAGGAGGAAAAATTTATGAAACTCGTAAAGAAGTTCGCTGTTCTTTTCATGTCGGCGACAATGGCTTTGGGAAGTGCTGTGCTTCCTGTGACGACACAGGTTCAGGCTGAGATCGTCGCAACCGCAGGCGCAAAGATCAGTGACGAAACACTGACAATGAAGCCCGGAGATACGCACAAGCTGAAGGTTAAGGGGACAAAGAAGAAGGTAAAAAAATGGAAATCCAATGACCCGAGTGTGGCCACGGTAAACAAGAAGGGCAAAGTGACGGCGCTCGCTGCGGGAACGACTGTGATCACTGCAAAGGTTGGCAAGAAGGAACTTGTCTGCACGGTGACTGTTGAGGATGATTCCTTCCCCATCGATGGCGGTTGGACAACTCCGGAGTCTCCTGTGGTGACCGAGGATATCATGAAAGCTGTGGAATCTGTTGCGCTTGATGGTGTTTCTTATCTGCCGGTCGCGGTTCTGAAGACACAGGTTGTGGCAGGAGTGAATTACAGGCTGTTATGCGTGAAGATGCCGGTGGTAGCAGAGGAAGCAGAGGTGTACTACTCACTCCTTACGCTGAATGTGGATGCAGAGAATAATGCTTCGTTCAAGGATATCGTTGATACGGCATGGCCTGCAGGAAAAGGCGACGGAGCCGGAAGCTGGATCCATACGGATTCACCTGAAGTTACGATTGATGCGCAGGCGGCATTAGAACTGGCAGCCGTGTCTGACGTCGGTGTCTCTTATGATGCGCTGGCACTGATCGAAACCCAGGTAGTGGAAGGTATCAATTATCTTCTTGTTTGCGATAAGTCAGTGGTAGCTCCGGAAAGTGCGCCGGTTCTCAGCTTTGTTGTAGTGAACGCAGGAGCGGACGGAAGCGCAAGCATTACTGATGTCGTAACGATCGAAGAAGGGGCAAAGCCGACTGATCCGACCAATCCGGTTGATCCGGTCGATCCTGTTGTCGGAGCCTGGGAACCCTATGATAAGATTGAGCTTGAGATCCTCCCGGCAGGCAGCAAGGAAATCTTCGAAGCCGCTATGGCATCCTTTGACGGGATCGCTCTGGAGCCGGCAGCGCAGCTTCTTACCTTTAAAACAGCGGACAGTGTAGAGTATATCTATCTGGCAAAGGAAAAGATGCTTCCCGAAACAGCAACGAGCGGCTGGTTCATTGTTAATGTCGAGAAGACCGGTGAGGACAATCCGATTGTAAAGAGCGACATCGAGATCGATCCGGAAAACCTTCTTATTTTGCCGGAGGCCCCTGAACCCGGAACATTGGACGACCAGGTCGAAGTGACACCGTTGAGTGATGGGATCACTCTTCCGACCGAGCCGGTAGATGTATGGGCTGCGTTCAACGAGGCGAAAAAGAACTACGCTGTTCAGTTCAGCCCGCTGGCCCTGCTCGCTACAAAGGTGGTCAATGGAACGGATTATCTGATCTTCTGCGTTGATGAAGTTGCAGGTGAAAACAACATCCCCGAATTCTATTTCGTGACACTGAATATCAGTGCGGAAGAAACGGCTGATTTCACCGATGCTAAAATTGTGGATTTGGTTTCCTACATTCAGATCCAGGATATCTAATCTTGTAGCTTTTACCGCCACCCGATTTCGGGTGGCGGTTTTTCACGGCCCTGCCTTCTTGACGAATCAGGGGCGCTGTGCTAATATATTTTGGTGCGAGCCCGTGTGGCGGAATTGGCAGACGCGCGGGACTTAAAATCCCGTGATGGCAACATCGTACCGGTTCGACCCCGGTCACGGGCATAACACATAGAACTAAACCGACGAAATCCCATTTCGTCGGAGAGGAGGCATAGCGCAGCGATAGCGAGGGGCGGGCTTGCCCGGCCGGAGCGGCAGCGAAGCTTATGCCGATGAGTGCATGTAGCTCAGCTGGATAGAGCACTTGGCTACGGACCAAGGTGTCGGGGGTTCGAATCCTCTCATGCACGCGAAGACAGAAGGAAAGCCAGGACGAAAGTCCTGGCTT